>CAYWRA010000011.1:0-41418 GCA_964460305.1 uncultured bacterium | reverse complement strand
CGGCGAGGATCTGTCCCCCGAGAGGGGAGAGGCAGCCGCCGTGGCGGCCGCAGATAAAATGGGGCTCCAGATCGAGGGGCCGAAAACTTATGCCAAAATCGTGGACGAGGCGTTGAAGAGCCGCGTGGTCCCGGCCTTGAGCTTGCCCACCTTCCTTCTTGACTATCCCATTGCGCTCTCTCCTCTAGCGAAGAAGATCCCGGAGAGGCCGTTGCTCACGGAGCGGTTCCAGCTCTTCATCGGCGGCCTGGAAGTCGTCAATGCCTTCTCAGAGCTCTGCGATCCCCTGGACCAGCGGGAGCGGTTTGAGGCCCAGTGCGCCGCGAGAGACAAGGGCGACGATGAGGCGCACCGGATGGATGAGGATTTTATCAGGGCTCTCGAATACGGCATGCCGCCGGCCGGGGGCGTGGGGATCGGCATCGACCGGCTGGTCATGCTGTTCGGCGGTCGGGAATCCATACGGGACGTGATTTTGTTTCCGCAGTTGAAGCCGGAATTGGGGTCGGTTTCTGTATCTTTGGATGTCCGCGCCAAAAAACCATGACACTTCCCTTCGAACTTTTCGTCGGTTTCAGATACCTTAAGGCGAAGCGCAAGCATCGCTTCATCTCTTTCATCACCCTGATCTCGCTGGCGGGCGTGGCGCTCGGCGTGATGGCGCTCATCGTGGTGCTCGCTGTTATGAGCGGCTTTGAGCGGGAGATGAAGGAGAAGGTGATCGGCGTTTATTCCGAACTCACGATCGAGACGAAACCGGCGATGCGGGGATATCAGGAGGTCATCAAGAATGCCGAGCAGCTCCCCGACGTGGTCGCCGCCGCGCCGTACATCCTCGGTCAGGTGATCGTCAGGGGAGCGCGGCAGGCGCGCGGCGTGGTCGTTAAGGGAATCGATCCCGTGCGGGAGGGAAAGGCGTCCGCGCTCAAGAAGTACATCGCGCAGGGGAATCTCCTCGAATCGGGAAGCGGGATCATCGTGGGAGAGGAGTTCGCAAAGGACATGGGGTTCGACGTGGGAGACGAGGTCAAGATCGTTTCCCCCGTCGAGGTACAGACCCCGGCGGGGCCCGTCCCAATCGTGCTCGACCGGGTCATCGCCGGCATTTTTAACTCCGGCATGTACGAATACGACTCGTCGCTCGTCTACGTTGACTTGGGCACCGCGCAGAAGCTCTTTCGGTTCGACGGCGTGGTCCACGGCGTGAGCGTAAAGGTCCGGGACATGGAACTGACGCGCAGGGTGGAGAGGGAGCTTAAGACCGCGTTCCCCCATCCGTATGTCGTCAAGAGCTGGATGGAAAAGAACCCCAACCTCTTCGCTGCGGTGAGGATGGAGAAGAAGGTCATGTTTTTTATCGTCGCCCTTATCGTCCTCGTCGCGGCCCTCAACATCGCAAGCACGCTCATCATGGTGGTGATGGAAAAGACGAAGGACATCGGCATCCTGAAGGCGATCGGCGTGAGGCCCCGCAGCATCATGGGCATCTTTACGATGGAGGGAGCGCTCATCGGCATCTCGGGCGCCCTCATCGGCGTAACGGCGGGATATCTCTTTTCGGATTCGATCAACCCGATAGCCGATTTCATCGGTTGGCTCACGGGATTTCAGTTGTTCGAGAGCGATATCTACTACCTCGACAGGATCCCCGTGGAGCTGTTATGGACGAGGATTATCCTGACCGCCGCCATCGCCGTCGCCCTGAGCACGGTCGCCGCGCTCTACCCGGCGTGGCAGGCGTCGCGGCTCGACCCGGTGGAGGCGCTGCGCTATGAGTGACCGGCACAGCGCCGACCGCGGAAGCCGTACCGAACCGTTTTTCGAGGTGCGGGGGGTGTGCAAGTCCTACCGGAGCGGGGAAGGGCAGTTGCGCGTGCTTAAGGGGATCGATCTGACCATATCCCGCGGCGAGATCCTATCGATTGTGGGGCCTTCCGGGGTCGGGAAGAGCACGCTCCTTCACCTGATGGGAGCGCTCGATCGCCCGGACAGTGGTAGCGTGCTCCTCGAGGGCCAGGACCTGTTCCGCCTAAGCGAAAACGCGCGTGCGAAGCTCAGGAACCTACGCATCGGTTTCGTGTTCCAGTTCTACCATCTCCTGCCGGAATTCACGGCACTCGAGAACGTTCTCATGCCCGCCCTCGTGTATGCTGAGGGGAAGTTCGCCGGTGAAGCCGAACGCGAGAATCGGGCCGAGGAACTACTAAGGCTTGTGGGACTCCGGGATCGCAAGGGGCATAAACCCGCCGAGCTCTCCGGCGGCGAGCAGCAACGGGTCGCCATCGCGCGGGCGTTGATGAATGAGCCGAGCCTTGTGCTCGCCGACGAGCCGACGGGGAACCTCGACATGCGCACGAGCGCCGAGCTCCACCGGCTGATCGCCGAACTCAACGCGCGCTCCGGCCAGACCTTCGTAATCGTCACTCACAACGAGGAGCTCGCCGCCATCGCCCACCGCCGGCTGAAGATGGTTGACGGCAACATCATCTGACGGGGCGCGCTGTTCCATCCCTTTTCGCCATTCCGGCAGCATACACAATATGGTGGATTGGAATGAGCTATGATACCATACCATAAGGTAAGACCCATGTGTGAGGGCTGCTATGAACGATCAGAGGAGCGTCTCCGGCTTGAGAGACCGGCACGCCGTTCTTGTCCTCCTGGCTCTGACAATTGCATTGTTCAGGAAAGCACTATTCAATGGGGAGGTGATTCTCAGCCATCCGGTTTTTTTTGATCTCACGCATCACATATATGTCTGGAGGCTCTTTGGGTTCGGGCTTTTGAAAAAGGGAATAGCCCCCCTCTGGAACCCATATCTTTTCTGCGGCGCGCCATTTGTCGACAACTGGCATTCGGCGATGTTTTATCCTCTCAATTTCATCTACCTTTTCCTCCCGACCCAAATAGCAATCAACTACTCAATCGCGTTCCATTTCTTTATCACCGGTGTCTTCACGTACGCATTCGTAAAGTATCTTTTAAACGATCGCTTTGGCGCCCTCGTTTCCGCGATCGTCTTTATCTTCTCGGGACCGTATCTCGTCCAGCTTTTCCCCGGGCACATTTTCAATCCGTTGCCCTGGTTCCCCCTCTCGCTGCTCCTGGCTGAAGTGGCGCTGCGCAGGAAAAAGACGCGCTACTATGTCCTCATCGGCTGCGTGCTTGCGTTCCAGATCCTCGCTGGGCATCCCCAGTACATGATCTATTGTCTGGGGGGGCTTGTGTCGTATCTGGTATTCCGCGCTCTCTGCGACTGCCGTGATGCTAAATCTATCTCTCCCTGCGGATATGTATGCGCTGGGCTCGCGGTGCTGCTCATAGTTGGGATTACCCTTTCCGCGGTTCAGCTTTTCCCGAGCTGGGAGTTCAAAAACCAGTCGTCGCGCGCCTTGCTGCGCGACCCCAAGGCGGTGAGCGATGTCTCCTTCCCCCCCGAGAACGTCGTGACGCTCATCGTTCCGGAATTTTTCGGCGACATGCACGCGGTGCGTTACTGGGGCAGGTGGCTACTCTGGGAGACCTGCGCCTATGTTGGGATACTCCCGCTCGTGTGCGCGCTGATGGTGGCGCTGTTCGTCCGGAATCGCTACACCTGGTTCTTTTCGGGGTTGGCGCTCTTGTCTCTCCTCCTGGCATTCGGGGCATATTCTCCGCTTTTTAAAATGCTTTACTATCACGTTCCGGGCTTTGCCCTCTTTAGGGGGCAGGCCAAATTCATATTTCTGACGACGTTTTCTCTCTCCGTGCTTGCTGGATATGGTTGCCATTGTATGACCGGACGCTCCGGGGAAAGAAAAAATCAGCTTTTGCTCTTCGGCGGCGCAACGCTTGTAATGGCTCTCCTTCTTCTGCTGCTCTACCTGGTTATGGCCGCCGGCGGGGAAGAGCGCTCTTCTCTTTGGCAGAGTGCATTGCGTTACCGTGCAGCTAGGGGGTTTGAGGGAACTCCGCCGCCCCATCCAGCGGACGTCCAGCTCATACGCGCCGCCTACAAGGGCGCGTCGTGGGGGATAGTCACCGCCGCCATCTGGCTGGGAATATCATCTTCCGTTATTATGTATGCCGGTCTGGCGAATCGGGTTCGAGCGCGGGTGGGTGTGCTCATCCTCCTAGTCTCGCTCGCCGATCTCTGGCATTACGGTTCGAGGTACATTATAGTGAGCCCCCTATCCTCGTGCTACTGGCCTAAGGAAGTGGCCGATTTTTTCACCTCCGACCGTTTAAACTATAGGATCCTCGCCCCCAGTATCGCAGTTCCCGGCGCCAATCAGAACATGAACGAGGGGATCTACTCCATTGACGGCTATGAGACGATGAACGTGGGATGTTACAAGGAGTATGTGGATTATTCGCAGGGTGTATCCTCCGCAACGCAGCTCACCTTTGCCGTCAACGCCGTCACGCCGATGTTGGAGGCGCTCGGCCTGAGGTATCTCGTGCTTCCCGACGGGCAGCAGTTTGTGAGGGCGGGCTACCGCCTGGGTTTTACCGGTGACGGGGCAAATATCTACGAGCGAGCGGCGCCCATTCCACGCGCATACGTGGTTCATAAGGCCAGGGTAATTTCCGACCGCACAAAAATCCTGCCCGAATTGAACGCGGGTTTTGATTTCGAGCGGGAGGTCATTATCGAAAAGGCATCTGGTGTGGCGCTGCCCGAAAAGACGATGGATGGGCGGGTATCTCGGGTTGAGTTGGTGAGCTCTCTCCCGCGGGAGATCGTAGTAAGAGCGACACTTCCCGATGCCGGAGTTCTGGTCTTAAGCGATGTCTATTATCCGGGGTGGGCGGCGTACGTCGACGGCCGGCGCAACGAGATACTCCGCGCGAACTATGCATTCAGGGCGGTTGCACTCGACCGGGGGGAGCACACGGTGGTATTCCGCTATGAGCCGCGGTCGTTTACCCTCGGCGCGCGAGTGACGTTGGGGGCGCTGGTAATTTTGGTGTTTTATCTGTGTATTCTGACCATGAAGCGTAGCATGGCACCCTGCCCCGTTAGTTTACCTTCTCAATTATCTTGAATGCGATTCTTTCATTTGGGAATAGGATGACTTTGATCGGTGGATCATCGCAGAGTTCTTGCTCCCTCACGATGTACAGTGTTCGCCCCTTCAGTGTGCTAGCAACTTCGTCCATGAGCTCGGCTTTCACGAACTGATATTTGGACTTTTCCAGCCCCGATCGTTGATATTCCGCCGGGGCATACCGCAGATAGAAGGGCGGATACATAGTAGGTGTGCCTACGGCTAAGACCGTTAGAACAATATGGTCGTATTGGTACTCGACCGAAATTGCGTAATCCATCGCCTCGCGCCACCCGTAGTCCCAAGAGCGTGCGGAATAGACCGGATAACGAAAGAGGTAGTGATGGGCAACGACATAGATATTTGCCGCTGCACATGTTGCGAAAAACCATGCCCCCGAAATCCCCAGGTTCCGTTTCCGTCCGTGCAGTGATCGCAACCACCCACATGCGTGGTAAATGCCGATTGCCGAGAGTATCTCGTAGAGTGGGATCGCCGTGGCTGCGCGAAGTCCGTGGGGGATATTTTCGACCGTGAGACTGGCTGGCACTGGGTAGAGCAGGAGCCAGAAGATGAGGAATCTCGCATCGTGGTTCCTCCATCCCCGGACGCAAGCGATAATTCCGGCGACGACGAGTGGGAATTCGAACAGGTAAAGCTGGCCGAATCCCTGGGGGAAGTTCCTCCAGTTGGCATCGCCTTTAAAGAAGAGGAAGACGGGAGAGAGGTGCAGGAGATAGTTCTTCATGAACAACAGCGAGGCATGGAGGTAGGATCTCCCCTCTGTCGTCAGGTGTAGCTGGTTATACCTGACGAAAAAGTGGTCCGGCTCTCGTAGGACAAAAGAATATGCTGGGATGAGGAGCAGAAAAAACACCACTGCGCTCCGCACAATGCTCCTCCTGTGGCGGATGAGCTCCTTCTTGTATATGAATAGCAGGCCAAGGCATCCGAGGGGTATAAATATGCGGGATACGATATACGTGTAAAAAGCGAGCGCAAGTGATGCTGCGCTGAGATAGAAATAACAGTCTCTTCGATTCATCCCCCGTGCGAAAAAGAGGAGGCCAAGCACAAAGAAGAATATGCAGGGTGCGACGTCGTTGAAGTATCGGCTATTATGAACATGCCATGGTGCAATGGCGAGCAGAAAAGCTGCCCAGAGCGCTGCGGTGGAATTGAAACGCTCTTTGACCAGTAGATAGGTTATCAATACTGTGAGGAGTCCGAGTAGCGCAATGGGGAACCGCGCTGCGAACTCGTTCAATCCACATAATGCAAGGGAGGGGATAGAGAGATAGCATGTAAGCGTGGCCCACCAGAAGTCGAATCCCCTGCTGTACAATGGCAGGAAAACGCCGTACCGGTCTTTCCCCGTGAGCATGATCGAATATGCATCGTAAATGCCCGATGCCTCGTCTGAGTAGAAACCGGGGGGGATACGATCGATGAGGTAGAACCTGTAACATGCGGCGAGGAGCATAATACAACCGAGAAGCGCTCTTCTAAGTTTTGGAGTTGTCATTGTGTCGGTGACTCGTTGTCGCTCAATCGATTTTTTCGATGATTTTAAAGGCCACCCCGCCGTCGGGGAAATAAATGATTTTTTTGGGGGCCACACCGCGAAGTTCCTCTTCCCTTAAGATGTAAAGAGTTTTTCCCTTTAGAGTATAAAAGATCCCGTCCATAGCCTCTGGGGTAACGAATTGATATTTTGACTTTTCAAGTTTTGAACGCTGATACTCTCCCGGGTCATAGCGGAGGTAAAATGGCGGAAACATCGTCGGGGGCCCGATAGAGAGGACGGTGATGATGATCCTGTCATATTGCCCCTCATGCGACACGGCGTATTCCATCGCCTCTCTCCAGCCGTAATCCAGCCAGCGGGCGGAATATATCCGCCAACTAGAGAAGTAATGGTGAAAAAAAACGCATGCATTCGCGATCGCCAATGCAAGGAAGAGGCATAACCCCACGCAGCCGAGCCGGTGCTTTTTCCCTTCTAGCCTCCTTACCCGCGCCTGCAGGCATTGAATTCCTATTGCGGAGAGTATCTGGAAGAGGGGGATGGCGGTCACTGTCCGTGTGGCGTGAGGTATGCCTTCCGTGGTGAGGCTTGCGGGAATTGGGTATGTTAGAAGCCAAAAGATAAGGAAACGCGCGTCAGGGTTTTTCCATGAGCGGATGCAGACGATGATACCGGTGACGACCAGAGGGAGTTCGAACAGATAAAGCTGGCCGAATCCCCGGGGAGCGTTCCGCAGATTGGCATCTCCTTTTAAGAAAAGAAACCTGGGAGATAGGTGGGTGAGATAGTTCTTGAAAAAAAGGAGAAGTACGTCCGTAGTGGATTTTCCTTTGCCTGCAAGCTCGATCTGGTGGTACCGGAGGAAGAAGTGTTGGGGGTCGCGAATCATAAAAATGATCGTGGGTAGGAGGATGACGGAGGCAATGGCGATGGCCGCGCACAAGGCCCGTTTGTGCCGTGAGAGATCCTTTCTATAAATTAGAAGTGCGCCGATTGCCGTGAGGGGCACAAAAATACGGGAGGGAAAATATGTATAGAAGGCCAGCGCAAATGATGCCGCACTGAGTGGGAGGAATAAGCTATTTTGCTCGATACCCACAAAAAAAAGATAGAGGGACAGCATGAGGAAGAAGGGTTCGAGTGAAATTTCGGTGCAGTTCCTGCTGAGGTGAACATGCCACGGGGCAATGGCGAGGAGCATAGCCGCCCAGAGTGCTGCAGAAGGGTTGAGACGCCGCTTGACCACAAGATATGTAAGCGCCACCAGTAAAATCCCCAAAAATGCGGCGGGTAATCGAGCTGCAAATTCGTTCAGCCCGAATAACGCGACAGAGGGGACCACCGTATAACAGTGAAGATTGGCGGCCCATGTGTTGAACCCCTGTGCATAGATGGGAAAGGTCGCACCATAGTGGTCTTTGCCTGTAAGCAGGATAGAGTAGGCGTCATAGGCGATAGAGGCCTCGTCGGAGGAGCAGCCAGGTAGGTAGCCCCCCAGGTGAAATAATCGAGCGAAGGCCGCGATGAAGAGTATCGCCGTGATCAAAACCTGGTCTCTCAGCGCTCTGTACGCAGGATTGCAGTCTGTGCGCAACGTTTGTTGTGAATGCAAGAGTCGGTTCCGGTTGGTTTTGGATTCCTGGGTAGAGATACTATGTAGTATTATTATAATTGACTTGGCCGTAGATTATAACAGAATATTCTGTATTCAAACACGCCTGCGCGAGTGAAAAACATTGCCATGAATAAGACCGAATCACACTCAGGTTGGATATTGTGTCTGTATCTGGTCGCGTTAGGAGTTCTAGCTTTTGTCATTTTGGCGCCGACCCTCCTCTACCCGCCCGGCAGGGACCAGGGGATGTTCGCCTACGCCGGGCATCTCGTGCGCGGAGGGGCCGTCCCCTTCGGGGATTTTTGGGATACCAAACCTCCAGCGATCTATTACGTGTATGCGCTAAGCGAGATCCTGTTCGGTTATTCCGCATATGCCATACGGTGGCTTGATCTCTTCTGGCAGGTTGGAACGGCGGTGGCGCTTTTCTGGATCGCCAGGCGTATGGCGAAGAGCAACGGCGCCGCCCTAGCGGCCGGTCTCCTCTATCTACTGGCCTATGCGAGCAGGGGATGGTGGAACACTGCACAGCCTGATGATTTTCTCAATCTTCCGATGTCGCTCGTCGTCCTCCTGCTGATGTGCTCGCTGGATCGGCGAGGGGTCTATTTTCTTTCATTCGTAGAAGGGGTGCTTCTCGGCTTGGTCTTTTATTTCAGATACCCGATGGGCATAATGCTGCCTATTTGCATGGCGGTTTTGTTGGCGGGGAAGGGGAGGAACGCGGAGGCGTGGGGAGGGATCGTCTCCATGGCGGCGGGATTCACGCTGGTGGCGGCGGGGTACGCGCTATATCTCTACCTGGCAGGCGCGTGGGGAGAGTTTCTTTATACCGAATTGACGTGGACGATGGGATACGGTCGTGTCGGGGCACAGCCGCACACGGTGATGGGTTGGCTACATCTCGGCAACGTTTTTAACTCGCATTTCAGCTTTGTGAGTCTCGCGATCCTAGCGCTGGCCGGCTATGTATGTGCGGCGAGGACGGGATCCCCCGGTCTCCGGACCAACATTATCGCCCTCTGGGCGCTTGCGGCGCTGGTGAATTTGTACATCCAAAACAAGTTCTATATCTACCATTTTGCCCCCCTTGCCGCGCCTTTATCGATAGGCGCTGCATCCGTGTTGGCGTTCCCTTTCAGGAAAAATTGCGCGAAGCCCTTGAGGGGTATGGCGGCGCTGGTCCTGGTACTCGCCGTAGCGATACCGCTTTTTACGGTAAACAGCCGGTACAATCTGTATTGTATCGGGGTGTATAAGGACAGCGCGTGCGCGCTCGCGGACCGGTTGCTGAAGGGGAATGATCTGAATGATTATTACATGAACGCAAGATTCTCCTCCGACGATTTCTCTTTTCCAGCGGACATGGTTGTGGCGAAATACGTCAAGGATAACACGGGGCCGGGCGAGCCGATATTCATATGGGGATGTGAGACATTGGTGTACTATCTTGCGGACAGGAAGAGCGCGTCCCGATTCATCCATAACTTTCCCTTCCTCTGCAACTGGACGCCGGCGCGCTTCGGTGACGAACTCCTCGCGGACCTGACGCGGGCCAGGCCGACGCGTATTCTCGTCGTGCGCAACGACCCTGCTTGGTGGGCGACCGGTACGTATGAGGACTCGCTAGGGAGGCTCGGAAGATATCCAGAAATAGAGAAGTTCCTCGCGGATAATTACTCGTTTGAGAAGGGGATTGAAGATTTTATCATTTTTAGAAAAAGATAGATCATAATCGGTGAAATGCCTTGTCATGGAGAAGAGGATGTCGCGCCATGGAGCCACAGGAAAGTGATTCTTTCCTCAAACCCTTTGTCTGGGGAGCTGTCTTCTTCCATTCCGTTTTGGCATTCCACAATTGTTTCGGCGTTGACGGGAGCTGTTATTTCAGCGCTTACAGTCAATACGCCTTTGGCTTGTGCAGGGGGTTCTTTAATTACTACAGTGCCTCCTTCACCGCGGTTGCAATACCACACCTCATGTCATGTGTGCTCCGCATCCCCTTTGTGAATGCTATTAAATTGATCAACGCGTTCTGCTGGGTCGCATGCTCTTATCTTGTGGTGAGATTACATTCGGGAGACCGCATGTCCGCCTCACGGTGGTGGTTCGCGTGCCTCGCTTTTAATCCCGTTGCCGTTTTTAACATACACTACCATGTCCAATATGAATCGCTCGCTCTGTTTCTCATGATGGCAGGCCTGGGCTTGTATCGGTGCAAGGGATATGTTCCAAAGGTCCAGGCTGGCGTCTGTTGGGCTCTCGCGGTAAGCGCGAAATCTTTTCCTGCACTCCTGCTCCCGCTATTCATCTGTGATAGACGAACCACAATGCGAGAGAAGGCATGCTTTTACCTGAGTTGTGCATTGTTTTTCTTTCTTCCCGAGATACCGTGGATTTACCGGATGGGTTGGCGCGTGGCGTTTATGGGGGCGCTTGGTTACAAAAGTCTTAACCGTTTTGGCCTCTGCCGGATTGCGGAAAGCGGAGATGCTGCGGAAGCATTGAGATGGTGCGCCGGGCGATTGATGGCGATGATGGACAGTGGGATTCTGTTGATCGTCATCGGTGTGCTTTTGGTGGCGGGAATGCTTATTTATTTGAAAAGGGTATCGCTCTTCCACGGCTTGGGCCTCTATCTGGCGCTCCTCTTGCTGTTGAGCCCGAGGAACAGCCCCCAATATTTCTTGTTTGTCATCCCTTTCCTCGTCCTGTTCAGAAGAGTGTCTGCGATGATCTTCGCCAACGCGTCGTATGCGCTCATCCTTGCATTTTTCTATCTGCTCGATCCGGAGATGAACGGGAGCTATTGCCTCTTAAAAGGGCTCGGCTTTCTTTCCATAAGCCAGAATTCACTGGTTTGCTGGGAAGCATGGAGATCCCCGGTTTCGCTGTATTTTTGGGGATGGCTCTATCTCGCGGCGTCATTTGTGTTCGCGTATGCGTATCGCCCAGGCGGTGGCAATGATGGCGTTGAAGATCGGAAAATGGCAGAATATGATGCCCCGGCCAGGAGGCTGATATGGGTGGGGCTGTTACTGTTCTGGGGGCTTGGTTTCTTCAGTACCCAGTTCACTGGGAATCCATTCTCTATATCCAGGGGTGGGCTTTCGGAGGTGGATATCAGCAATATCGTGCTCCAACCGCCTTCGACATTGGGATGGTACGGAACTACGGGAGAATACGATCTGACGTTCACCGGTTTGAAACCTGGCGATGCAGTCCGCTTCTCGGGAGATACCTATTTCAGTATTAAGACAGGAGACCGATTGATCGGACCGTTCAGGGGCGACGGCAATAAACTCTACAGCTTCTGGTGGGGGATCTCATACCCCCTCTCCTATGAGACGTTGCGACAAAATGGGTTCAAGGTTACTGTAGTTAATCAGCTCTGTTCGATACGGGGAATCAATGCCATTACGGCGCGCCTGATCGGGCAGGGTAGGGATTGGGACACATACGGTCACATGCTTGAGGAGAAGATGGCGGTGACGCGGTGCCGCATTGACGGGGTCGATTATGGCGTTGAATACGGGGAGCGGAGGGGATGGCTCGACAGTGTATGGCTTACCATAATGCCGAAGGACTACAAATTCAAGGGCAACTCGTACGTCAATGTCTTCACGATCAATCTGCTGTACATCGCGATCTTCTTTATTGTGATGGGCCGGCGATTGAGAATGGGGTAGCGGGGATAATGCGTATCGGCGTAGGGCGTGACGGCGTGGAGCGTATTTCGTATCTCGCGGCGCACCCGCTCCCTTCCCCTCTTCCTCAGATAGAGAGGGCAGGGTGAGGGTGAAGCACGAAGTACGAGATACGAGTCCCGAAATACGAACGACGAAATACAAATCATGTGATTGAAATTTGGGATTTAGCCTTGGTGACTAGATCAGCCTAAAAGAATAAGGGAAAGCATGGATACCAGATCCAGACGCATCCTGCATTGCGCGGCGCTCGTGTGCGTTGTTTTTGTCGCATACGCGTATTTTGTGCCCCCCCCTGCGCAAGAGTATTTCGGTACGAACGTGAGCGTGAGATTTTATCTCACCAAGAGCCTTGTGCTCGATAAAAGCTTTGCCATAGAGAAGTATTACGGCGGGGGGATCGACGCGGCGTATTTTCAGGGCCACTACTACAGCGGGAAGGCGCCCGCGACGTCGTTCCTGGCCGTTCCCGTTTGCTGGTGCGCCGGGCATACGATCGGACGGCTTTACGCCCTACCCGACTGGGTGTATCTTTATCTGGTTCAGGTGTTCGTGATTGCGCTACCGAGCGTGCTCATGGTCCTCCTAATGCATGCGTTCCTATGCAGGTTCGTTCCCTCGGAATGGTACGCCGATCTGATCGTCATCGGATATTCTCTTGGCACCATGGCGTTCCCGTATAGCACGCAGTTCGTGGGGCACCAGCTTGCTGCCGTGTTCCTTTTCTGCTGTTTCCTCACGTTGTTAAGATGGAGAAGAAGCCTGGATTGCAACATGTCGCCCTGTCTCCGTTTCACCGGCTCCCCGTCTCTGCTCTTCTATGCAGGTCTCTTCGGCGGCCTTGCCGTTGCGGCTGACTACCAGGTGCTGCTCATACTAGGACTGCTTTTCCTTTTTACCGTATTTTCTATCCGGCGCCCCTTGGATGTCCTCATTTTTACCATCGGGTGCGTCCCGGGCGTATTTTTCGTCCTCCTCTACAACTACGCCTGCTTCGGCGACATCTTGAGCTTCCCTTACGCCCATGAGGCGATGCCTATTGCAAGGCAGGTGCAGTCGCAAGGGCTCTTTGGCATCCAGGTGCCTCAGCTTGTACCGTTTCTGATGTTGCTTGTGAGCCCATTCCGCGGCCTCTTCTTCGTCTCGCCGTTTTTGTTGCTGGCGATACCGGGATTGTACTCACTCGCGGAGAAAGACTTTGAATCGGATGGTCTGGAAACCTCTATCGGTGTGAGCAGTAAGAGACTCTTCTGGCTATGCCTAAGCATGGTCCTTGTTTACATGCTCCTCATTTCTTCATACCGCGCATGGGCAGGCGGCGCCGGTTATGGGCCGAGATTCCTCATTCCCGTGATTCCATTTTTCATCCCGCCGATCGCCTCGCTTATGACAAGAGAGCGGAAGGGTTATGGGATCGTCCTTGGCATCCTTGTCGTTTATTCGGTGCTCCTGCATTTTGTCGCCACAGCAGCAGGTGCATCCGCCCATGAGCACCTCTGGAATCCCGTGAGGGAGTTTTTATTGCCATCCTTCCTGCGGGGCAATGTGCGGCCGAATTGGCTCACCCTGATGGGATGCCCTAGGGGGGTAAGCCTTGTGGCATTGGCTGTGTTTATGGGCGCGGGTATCACTTTGCTACTTGTCACCCGGGAAAAAATAGTAACGATGGTGGAACGATCTTCTTCTACATTAACGGATTTTATTTTCCTGTGGGTGTGCATCTTGATAGCGTGTGCTATGTTTTTTCTGTTTCGCACCTATAGAACGGAGGAGAGCGCATATAGGTATGCGGTGATCGGCCACAGCTACGACACTGTCGATGACGAAAGCATGGCCGTCAGCTATTTCGAACGATCGCTCCGCATGGATCCGCTGCAACCCTATGTGCTCCACGATCTAGCGGGAATTTACGTTCGGCAAGGGGCTTGCCGGAAGGCGTTGGAGATCAACATCCGCGCCCTTGCGGCGCGCCGGAACGACGGCGAACTCCAAGGTCGCTGTAGCGCGTTTATGGAACTGTGCGATATCTCGGATAGGATCAAGGAGTCCCACGGGGGCCCGGAACTCTATCTGAAGAGGGCTGATATCCTGGAGCGGATGGGATATCATGATATCGCGGAGCAGGATAGGGAGTGGACATCCTCGAGGATTGCTGGGAATCGCGGCGACCAACCAGATTGAGAGTGTGATTTTATGTGCAAAATGGATGGCAGCATGGGCGAGAAGGGTCATAGAGTAGTCCCACTTGTCATCATTGCTGTGATCGCAACCGCCTTCTGTCTCATCGCGACGGTCCTTTTCCAATCGAGGGGCGTCGAGATGGACATATGGCAGCAGGCATTCTCCGTCAATGCCGTGCCGCTCCGCACCATCTTTACTTATCACCAATTCCCTTTCTGGAACCCATGGGCCTCTGGCGGCGTACCCTCCCTGGCATACCCGTTTTCGACTTTTCTTTCTCCATCGTTCATTTTCACGATCCTTTTCGGACCTGAGACGGGACTTATGCTACGCATACTCCTCATGCTGTGGATCGGCCTCTGGGGGGGGTATATGTTGGGGAGACGGCTCTCTCCCGGGGTTTTTTCGCCGTATCTGCTTGCGTGTGTGTTCCTTTTCAGCAGTTGGTATCCGCTCTACATGTCTCAATGGCATGTGGAGTTCATGCCGTTTGCCTATCTTCCGTGGCTGCTGCTGTTTTCGCATAGAGGCTTCGAGGATTTCCGTTTCTGCGCGTGCGGCGCGATAGTTCTCACCCTGATGGTGTTGGAGGGGGGATCCTACCCTGTCCCCTATGCGATCCTGTTTCTCTGCTGTTACGCGCTTCTGGAATCCGTCGCGCGCCGTGAGTTGCGTCCCATCGCCGCGTTTTTTCTGGTAACGATCCTAGGCCTCTGCATGAGCGGCGTCAAGTTTCTCCCGATGGTCGAGTTCCTCTCCAGGTACAGGAGAAGCACGTTCTGGAGGGAACCGGTCCTACCATGGGCGGCGGTTCCCAGGATGTTATTCGGCCGGGATCAAGTGCGCCCTGCCGATTTTGCGGGCGCATGGCTGGGATGGTGGGAATACGGCGCCTACATGGGGATTGTACCCCTCCTTGCTGCACTCGCCGCGCCGTTGCTTGCTCCGAGAAAGGCATTCCCTTTTTTCATGATCCTTCTTTTATTCGGGGGCCTCATGTTCGGCGATTACGGCGCTTTAAGCCCCTGGCATTGGCTACACGAGGTGCCGCCCTTTGCATCTCTACATGATGCGTGCCGATTCCGGGTGATGCTTGTCTTCTCCGTTGCGATCCTGAGCGCCATCGCGGTGTCGCGATTAGAGATGTACATCCGCGCGCGTGGCAAGGGGAAGCGCCGATGGGGCAATGTGCTTTGTGGGGTAGTGGCGGTATGCGTGGTGGCGGATCTACTTATGGTCTCTTTGCCAATTTATGGCTGCTTTGCCAAGAGATCGTTTCCTACTAACGATATGCGGCAACCGTTCAGCCAGACCCGTCTTGTTTATGAGCGGCGACAGGGGGCCATCTCTTTTGTCTGTTTCCTCGACAACAAAGGGTTGATTGATAACGTCGACGGTCTCGATCTCCCGCCGGCAGATCTTCGGGCACACGGCGACGCGACGTACAAGGGTGAAGTGTGGCTTGATCGGGGAGAGGGAACCGTTGAGCTCTCATCATGGAGCCCAAACCTACTGAGCTATTCGGTTAGCGTTCGCAAACATGATACGGCGATTATAAATCAGAGATACGAAGCCGGTTGGAGATGCACCGATGGAAGACCCCTGCATTCTAAAGATGGGCTTATTGCGGTCCCCGTCGAGGGAACCGATCGAGTGGTATGCATTTACTATAAGCCGCGGTGTTTTATCGGGGGCTGCGTTATCTCGGCGGTCGCAATGGTATTCTCATGTGTGCTTTGGAGAGCCGGTCGTCGCTCTTGTGGTTGAAGTGGAAATGGGAGGCAATATTATGTTCATAACCCTAACGGCATACTGGGCGATGGTCATACTCATGTTCTGGTGTTACTGTGGCTACCTCATCATGCTCTTTCTGGTTACGGCCTGGGATTCACGGAAAAGTCGGCCGTCTCCGGAGGCCGCCGCGTTGCCGAGGATCGCGGTTATCGTTCCCTGTTACAATGAGGAGGCATACGTCGAGCGGAAGATCGGCAATCTCCTGGAATTGAAATACGATTGGGACAAACTTGAGATATTTTTCCTCCATGGTCGCTCGACGGACGGTACCGCCGTGCGCATCGCGGCATGCATTGCCCCCCACCCGCGCTTCCACCTCTTGGAGACAGGGTGCGTGGGGAAAATACCACAGTTGAATTACGGTTTGGCGAGGGTGCGCAGCGGCGCCGACATCGTCGTGAGCACGGATATGGACGCGATGCTCGATCCGAACGCGCTCACCGAAATTGTGAAAGAGTTTGCCGCCGATCGGCGAGTCGCGGTGGTGGGCGCAAACATAGTACCGGGGCAGTGCCTGTCGATGGAGCGTGATTACTGGTGCGATCAGAACCTGATGAGGATAATGGAGAGCAATGCATATGCATCTTCCATAGTGGTCGCCCCGTGCTATGCTTACAAGTCAGCCATTATAGAACGGTTTCCGGAAGATTGCGTGGCGGATGACATATTCATTGCCTTCAAGGCGAATACGGAGGGGGGACTGACGAAGTACTGCGGCTCGGCGCACGGCGTAGAGATCCGGTGCCCCGCAACCATTCGGGATTTCATCAGGCACAAGTTCAGGAAAGGGAATGCCTACCTCGTCGAGCTGTTCAGATATCTGTATCGGCTGCCGCAGATGCCGCCGTGGTTCAAGGTTATTTATGTAACCAAGGTGATGCAGCTTGCCCTGATCCCGTGGTTGGTGCCTTATTTTGCGGTTGCAACCGTTTCCCTGATGTGCAATGGGGCCGTATTGAATCGATTGGCCGTCTCGGGGATTGTATTCCTCCTAATCTCTCTCCTCATCACATCGTGTATAATGAGGGTGGGGCGTTCCATGCAGACAGGGAATGACAAGAAGGGCTTTCTTCCCAATCTGATTTTGTTTACGGTGAGCAATCTGATCCTTGTTGCGGTGGGCTTGAGTTACCCTTTTTACATGCAGAGCAGCAGTTATACAAAGTTGCGTGACAACAGTTGATGGTGGAGTCGACGGCGGCTCGCTGCTAGAGCACAATGTGGAGTGACGGCAATGAGTGATGCGGGCGTCTACAGGAGAGAGCGGGAGGAGTGGGACAGGAACGCGCTGTTTTACGAGCGGGAGGTACGGTCGCCATTCTTCATGGAACTCACGAGAGAGAAGGCGGCCTGTTATGGCGACGAGCCGTTTTGCGACAAGGTAGTGGTAGACATGGGCGGCGGCAACGGCTTCTTTCTAGATTACATGAGGAAGAAATGTTCCTTCCTTAGCGTTACCGCCGATCTCTCCCTGCAAATGCTTATAAGCGGACGCCGTCTTTCCACGGACCGGGATCATTACTTCATCAATGCGGTTGCCGAGTCTTTCCCGTTCAAATCACGATCGGTCGATACGGTAGTGTTGAACGGCGCGCTCCATCATTTCAAGGCGGCCGGCATTTTGGAAAAGGCGGTCGAGGAAACGGACAGGGTCTTGAAAAAAGGCGGTTGCGCCTGTGTGTATGACCGCAACGGAAGCCTCGCATCAAGGCTCTTTCACTCCATCGCGATCGGGGGCAAGAAAGCGGTGGAGACCGTCATCGGACAGTTCCCCAGCTCATCGACGGGGAGCGAGCCGGATTTTAACGATCATGACTTGTCATTGTTTGTGCGTAGGGGGTATGGGATACGGCGGAGAGTATACGTCTCGTCGGTTCCGTTCTTTTCAATGCTAGTGTTTTGCAACTTCGTGGAGTATACGCTGGGGCATTGGCCGTCCGAACTGTTTCGCGCGCTCCTCATGCCGTTCGCGCGGCTGTGCGAACGCGCGCTCGCCTTCCGGTGTTGTACGATAGAGCAGTGCATCGTTCTCCAGAAGACACAAAGCGGGGGAGGAGCGTGATGAAGACGCTGCTCCTCTCGCCGCCGTTCGTCCCACATTACATGAGGAACGCCCGCTGCGATTTTGTTTCCCTTTCGGGCACGCAGTGGTACCCGATCTTGCTCGGTTACTGCGGCGCATGGTTGGAAAAATGCGGCCACGTTGTGCGATTGATCGACGCACCTGCATATCATCTTACCCATGATGATGTCAGAAAGAGGGTAGTCTCCGACCGGCCCGAATGGCTTGTTGTATATACAGGCAGGTTGAGCGAGGACAACGATATTGCCTTCGCCGATAAACTGACCGAGGAGTGCGGCTGCCGGACGCTTATCGTGGGCCCATATGCGTCTGTCAACCCTGAGAAAACTCTAGGCAAATCCAGATTGGCGCTCGGCCTCGTCACGGGTGAGTTCGAATTCCCGGTGCGGGAGATCATCGAGGGGAGGGTCGTTGAGACTGTTCCCAACCTCGTTTACAGGCAGGGCGGGCGGATTGTCCGGAATCCGGAAAGGCCGTATCTATCCACGGAAGACCTGGACCGCATCCCGTTTGTCTCCCGCTTTTTCGCGCGACAGCTCGATATCTACAAATACAAAGTCCCCTCCGAACCGTATCCCTTCATGGACATCATGACGGGCAGGGGATGCGCCTGGGGGCTTTGCACCTATTGCCTGTGGGTCCACTCCTACATCAAGGGCCCAGTATATCACTGCCGTTCTATCGATAACGTGGTTGAAGAGCTGCGCGCCATCGTGACGGAGATGCCGAAGGTTCGCGCAGTGATGCTGCAGGACGATACGCTCACCTCGGACCGCGCAACCGAATTTTGTGAAGCAAAGTTGAAGGCTGGGAACGCCATCCCCTGGTCGTGCTACAGCCGGGGCGACCTCTCCTATGACGTATTGGCCCTTATGAAGCGTGCCAATTGTCTCAACCTGCACGTCGGTTTTGAATCTGCCGACCAGGGCGTGCTGTGGAACATCAAGAAGGGGGTCACGAAAGAACGCATGACGGCATTTGCCCGCGACGCCGAAAAAGCGGGACTCCGGATACACGGCGATTTTGCCATCGGTTTCCCTGGAGAAACCAGGGAAACAGTCCTCAAGACGATAGAGTGGGCCCGTTCGATCAGGCCGCATACCGCGCAATTCCAGTTGATGATCCCATTCCCGGGGACGCCTTACTATGCGGAGCTGGAAGAGAAGGGATGGCTCAAGGAAGGCATACCGGACTATCCCGGCATTTCAAAAGAGGAGATGGAGGCGCTTGCGAGGAAGGCGTACAGGAAATTTTACATCAGCATCCCGTTCGCATGGCAGCTTGTGCGGCATCCGTATAGACTGTTTTTTTCGCGTCTCAAGACCTACTGGCATTCTATGCGTTTCCTCAGCGGGAAAAAATACGTTCGTTGATAGAAGATTTCTCTTTCTGGAGAACTATCCCACCTTGCTGCCGTTTATTCACCAGTGCTGCGGGGGCGTTATGGGATGTGGGCGATGGTGAGTAAAAAGTAGCCTCTTTCACGACGAGTTGGCTGTTTTCATACGCCATCTTCGTCGTTGCTGGGTTGAAAATGATGAACGGATGTGCGGCGCCGATGTAGAACGGAACCCTCCCCGTGTCGAGGTAGAGTAGGTTCATTCGCCATTTCTCGGTGTGCTCTCCAGGGGCCCCTTGGAAGCGTGCCTCCTCGGCTAAATTCAACATTCATCTGTTAATTTACGGCTAATTCGATTTTTCACAAGTCCTCTCTCTTTTACGCTCCGCGAGAATCGGTTGCGACAGTTCCCAGTTTTTGAGGGGGATTACGCAATTATCAATGATAACAACTATTACCAATCCTACGCACGAGTTTGGAGATCATCATCCATTTTATATGGATGAAATATGGATGATTTTGTGGGGTTGCATTTCCATGGGGAGTGTGTGTAAATATTAGGCATCTTTCGGCGCGGTGCGTCATGGATCCCATAGACATCCGATAGTTGCTGTGTGTGCGGAGCGCAAGGCCTGATCACTGGTAGAGGTATTCATAAAGACCGGGCGCGCACGGTGATTCATCCCGTGCAGATTCCTCGATTGTAGCCGATACTCTAGTGTCGGTTTGCTGAGTATCGGTTGTTTTGGAGCGTCGAGCCGATGTCCGAAAAGGGGCGCTACTCAGCGTGGGCGATGTACGGCTGCTATCTAAAGGAGGGGATTATGAAGAGCAGGATTAGTGCGTTTATCCCTACCGTGATTATGAGTTTCGCATGTGTATCGATCTGTGCTGCGAAGGTACAGGTTGTCCAGGAAGGCCCTACAGTGGTAAAGCTCACGTGCTCCACGGGAGCCGCCGATATCCGCTTCGATAAGGAGAGTGACGCAGCGACTCTTATCGTTACCCTGCCGGATGCAGCGCAGACATGGGAGCTGGGTAGGCCGTTACTGCCCGTGTACAGGATTTGTCTCGCCATCCCCCAGGGGGCTGGAGTCACACTTTCCTCAAAATGCATTGTTGAACGGGAGGTTATTCCAGAAAGCGAATTGCCACCGATGCAGCCCCTTCCGTCCACGACCGGCAAAAAAAGTGCCGAGGGATACATCAAGGATGCCGATTTTTACGCCTCGGATGCCGCGTACCCAGCCGAACGCGCCAGGATCGTCAACCGCGGTTTCCTACGCGACCTTGAGGTGATAACCGTCGAACTCAGCCCGGTGCAATACAAACCAAAGAGCAATACGCTCGTCGTTGCCGAGGGGCTTGAGGTATCCGTGCAATTTGAGGGCGGACAGGGCTATCTCCAAAAGCGGATTGAACCACGGCAGGTTCAGATGTATCGATCGATTGTTTCGAACTATCCGTCGGTGGAGTCCGAATTGGGAGAGAAAGCTTCCGCGCGTATGATGACCGAATCAACCGACCCGGGTGCGGACATTCTTATCATAGCTTACGACGATTTCATTTCGGCACTGTCGTCTCTGGTCTCGCTAAGGGAGAGTCAGGGATACCTTGTTAAAGTAGTCGGCATCTCGGAGATCTACAATGGCGAGACCGATGAAGACGATAGGATCGAGCTGCTCCATGACTACTTGAGCGACGTTATGAACGGTACGATCGAGTGGGAGACCCGTCCGAGTTTTGTCTTGCTGGTCGGCGACAAGGCGGAAATAACCCCCGCGTATTTCACCGGTACCTACAGCGACACCGGATATACCGATTATTACTATGCCCGCGTCGTGGGGGATGACTGGTACGGGGACCTGGCTATCGGGCGTTTTTCGGCCTCGAATTCGACGGATGTTGCTAACCAGGTCGGCAAAACGATCTATTACGAGCAGAATGCCCAGGCAAATACCGGTGTCGGCGGTGCCTCAGGCGATACATGGGGCGACTTCGAGCAATGTGAGGACCGTAAAATCCAGTTCCTGATGAAGCCCGGCGGATTGTTCTGCCAGACTAATTACAACGGACGCGACGGCTCGAACTATAATACTTTTGTCCATGCCTTCAACGGCACGGTGGATCCGACCACGGGTAAGAGCTTCTCTCCGGGAACGGGCGTTATCACGGTGGATACCCATGGCAACGCTTGGGTCTGGGGCGGGCTTCTCGACATAAGTTCGGTTAACGACTCGACTCTGACGAACCGGAGTTACTTCCCGCTCGCTTTTATCTCGGCCTGTATGTGCGGCATGTTTCAGGAAGAAGATTGCATAATGGAAAAGCTTCAGGAGATACAGGGGGGAACCGTCGCCAACACCGGATCGGCTACCTTAGCTTGCGGAGGCACCAGCGATCAGTTATTGAATATCGCGTTGCAGGGTATCATGGGGATTGACCCGCCCTACCACCCTGATAGATTCGAGTATGCGATTTCACCGGATATCGGCTACGTTCCGATACTTGGGGAGGCCATGTCGATAGCCAGGAATGAATATCTTATTTACTATGGCAATCCGAATGGGTGGAACGTAAAAGAGTGTATGATGCAGTACAATCTCTTCGGCGATCCTGCTCTTGGAACCAGTTTCCACTCTCCTGCCTGGCCGATGTTCCAGTACAGCCCGAGACACTCCGGCAAGAGCCCACACGAAGGGCCGGCTATCGGCGTGCTCAACTGGAGCTATCATTTCTTCGGCGGGCACACAGAGGCGCCTCCGTCGATAGGAAATGACGGGCGGATATATACTGCGGGCGGGGGAAACGATCAGTCGTTATCGCTATCCGAGTTGCACAAGATATACTGTCTGAACACGAATGGGACGATTGCATGGAGTTATGCGTCTGTTTACTGGAGTTACAACCGGGCATGGGGTGTGGAAAGCCGTTATGCGATCCTGGATTCAGCGCCGGCATTAAGCCCGGCGGGGGATGTATATTTCGGATCCAAGGGAGGCGTTGATTACAGCATTTTCTATTCGCTCAACTCGCGTGGAGGTCTCAGATGGACGTATAAAACGGGCGGTGACGTGCAGGCATCGAACACCATGGGGCTGAACGACGAATTGTACTTTGGGGCGGCAGAGAAGCTCTATGCGCTCGATTCCGGTGGCACGTTAAAATGGAGTTATGCGACCGGCGTCGGGCGTTCGTCTCCCGCGGTATGGAGCGGCAATGGAAGCATAGCAGGCATCGGCAATGCGTTATACCTGATGAATTCGAATGGTTCGCTCGACTGGAGTTATCGCGGCGTCGGTGGCAATCATTCGCCGTCGTTCGACGATGAGAAATTATATACGGGAAGCGCCGAAGGCAACGGCAATGCGTATGCATTTAACTCGAACGGCACGTTGAGATGGAGCTACATGACTTTCACAGGGGCTTATTGTGATGCCGTGACGGCTGACGAGGCGGACGGCCGGGTGTACATGGGCAGCATATTGCCGCAAGCCTCCGGGACGCCATCGCCCCAGAGACTATATGTATTGAGCACATCGGGCGCTCTTGTCTGGAGTTACAGGATGGGAGATAGACCTGATAGCATTCTGATGGGGACGATCGCGCTCGACGTGGATGGACGGATATATCATGGTAGCGTCGACAGCAAGCTATACGCATGGAACACGACCGGCGCGCTGTTGTGGAGCTATAGGTGCTCTTATGTGGATCAATATAGTTTTATCCAGGGCGGGCCGGCGCTAAGTTCGGACGGCAAGCTCTATATAAGCGACAGCGCGGGTGTGTGCTACTCTTTCGGGCCGACCCCGACTCCGACCATTACTCCCACAGAAACACCTACTAGAACTCCGACGACTACAGGAACACCTACGGTCACCCCTACGCCTACGGATACACCGACAGAGACACCAACGGAAACGTCGACCTATACACCAACCGCTACGCCAACGGATACGCCGACAGAGACACCGACGTCGACGCCGACGATCACACCAACGCCGTGGCCGTGGCCGATGTTCCATCATGATTTGAGGCATAGCGGGCTAAGTAGTTATGCAGGGCCGTCTGATCCGGTGCTTTTGTGGAGTTATCCGACAGAGTGGTGGGAGGGCCCCTCGAATGGGCTTACAATCGGCAGCGATGGGGTAATTTATGATGGTTCAAATTGTATCTCTGCTCTGGCTTCATCCGGAGCACTCTTGTGGAGCTATGATATACACTCCGCATGGCCATCGTTGACGCTTGGGAGCGATGGAATACTCTATGGCGGGGCTTATGGTTATGGATTCTACGCTCTTGGTTCTAGGGGCTCGCTTGTCTGGAGTTATATAACCCCATACGGGAGTGGTTCTTCTTTTGCGATAGGGAGTGGAGGGAAGCTATTAGCTGGCGCCAATAACGGAAATAACAGGATCTTCTGCCTCGGCTTAGATGGGGCGTTAGGCTGGAGCTATCTTACCGGTGGAGCAGTGAACGCATCTCCTGTCATAGGAAACGATGGGGTTGTATTTATCGGTTCTAATGATTATCGCCTCTATGCTATGGACCCCGCTGGCTCGATTATTTGGAGCTATCGGTCGGGTGGGCGTATGTATTCATCCCCCGCATTGGGTGAAGGTGACACGATTCACATTGGCACTCATGACGATAAGAGTATATATACCTTCAACTCCATCGGTTCTCTTTTATGGAGCTACAGGGCAGGAGCTGCGGTGTTATCCTCACCGGCGATGGATTCCGGTTTTAGGATATACATTGGTTCCGAGGACAGGAACATGTATGTCTTGAATAGCAGCGGCTCTCTCGTCTGGAGCTATACGGCTGACGGGGCTGTGGCATCATCAGCCGCACTTGGCAGTGACGGCATAGTATATTTTGGTTCTGCTG
This sequence comes from uncultured bacterium, assembly GCA_964460305.1. GTDB lineage: Bacteria > Auribacterota > Tritonobacteria > UBA1439 > UBA1439 > JAPLCX01. The sequence goes on along the minus strand of CAYWRA010000011.1, from coordinate 17,251 downwards.
ACCCTGGCAAGAGTGCATACGCACTCAATTCAAACGGTTCACTCGTCTGGAAGCGCATATTGGATGGTAGCGGAGGTTCCCCTGCCCTTGGGAGCGATGGGAGGTTATACATCAAGTCACAGCCCAATGACGATAGTGATGGTGCTATCTATTGTATAGGCCAAGCCCCGACTCCATCGCCGACTCCAACGATGCAGCCTGGGGGCCCGTGGCCGATGTTCCATCATGATTTGAGGCATAGCGGGCTAAGTAGTTATACAGGGCCGTCTGATCCGGTGCTTTTGTGGAGTTATCCGACAGAGTGGTGGGAGGGCCCCTCGAATGGGCTTACAATCGGCAGCGATGGGGTAATTTATGATGGTTCAAATTGTATCTCTGCTCTGGCTTCATCCGGAGCACTCTTGTGGAGCTATGATATACACTCCGCATGGCCATCGTTGACGCTTGGGAGCGATGGAATACTCTATGGCGGGGCTTATGGTTATGGATTCTACGCTCTTGGTTCTAGGGGCTCGCTTGTCTGGAGTTATATAACCCCATACGGGAGTGGTTCTTCTTTTGCGATAGGGAGTGGAGGGAAGCTATTAGCTGGCGCCAATAACGGAAATAACAGGATCTTCTGCCTCGGCTTAGATGGGGCGTTAGGCTGGAGCTATCTTACCGGTGGAGCAGTGAACGCATCTCCTGTCATAGGAAACGATGGGGTTGTATTTATCGGTTCTAATGATTATCGCCTCTATGCTATGGACCCCGCTGGCTCGATTATTTGGAGCTATCGGTCGGGTGGGCGTATGTATTCATCCCCCGCATTGGGTGAAGGTGACACGATTCACATTGGCACTCATGACGATAAGAGTATATATACCTTCAACTCCATCGGTTCTCTTTTATGGAGCTACAGGGCAGGAGCTGCGGTGTTATCCTCACCGGCGATGGATTCCGGTTTTAGGATATACATTGGTTCCGAGGACAGGAACATGTACGTCCTGAACAGCAGCGGCACGCTTGCCTGGAGCTATACGGCTGACGGGGCTGTGGCATCATCAGCCGCGCTTGGCAGTGACGGCATGATATATTTTGGTTCTGGTGAGTCAGGTAAGAGCGCATACGCTCTTAATTCGGATGGGACACTTGTCTGGAAGCGCATATTGGATGGTAGTGGAGGTTCCCCTGCCATCGGGAGCGATGGCAGGTTGTACATCAAATCACAGCCCAATGAAGATAATGATGGTGCGATTTATTGCATAGGCCAGGCGCCGACTGTCACGCCGGCACCGACCGGTCCGACGCCGACACCGACTATAACGCCGACGATCACACCAACACCGACTGGTCCGACGCCGACGCCGGCTTCGATGGCGTGGCCGATGTTCCATCATAACGAGAAGCACACTGGTCTTGCCTTTTCCACGGGGCCGACACAGCCAGTGCTCGCTTGGAGTTATAAGATAGGGGGAGCGATCAAAGCCTCTCCGGCGGTGGGGCGAGATGGCGATGTGTATTTTTGTGGGCGTAATGAATGGGGGTTTGCATATTACAGCATTTATGCGCTCAATGTTGGTGGAGTTCTGCGGTGGAGTTACACGGTTGGAGATATCATAGAGTCGTCCCCCGCGATAGGGAGCGATGGGACCTGTTACGTCGGTTCGTGGGACAAGAGCCTTTACGCCATAAGCTCCCTTGGGTCACTCAAATGGTCGTACTGGAATGGTGATGCAATCAAATCCTCTCCCACTGTGGATGGCGACGGTACAATCTATTATGCTGTCAATGATGGTACCTTCTGCGCCCTTAATTCGGATGGGTCGTTGGTATGGACCTATATGGTGGGTGGTACAAGGACCTCGCCGACCATAGGGAATGAGGGAGCGGTTTATGTCGGCAATGACGATAACCTCAGCATGTACTCTCTCAATTCAAATGGGACGTATAAGTGGGAGTTCAATGTGTACAATATTCTCAGGTCGTCTCCTGCGGTGGGTAGTGATGAGGTGATCTATTTCGGGACTGACGATTATAGTATTTATGCCCTGGCCTCGGATGGCACGCTCGCCTGGAGTTATGAGACGGGAGGAGAGGTCCGGTCATCGCCAGCGATCGGGGTGGGTGGGGAGATATATGTTAATTCTTATGATGGCATGATGTATGCGCTCAACTCGGATGGGACGCTCATAGGGAGTGCCCTCATCGGCGACGACCCCGACTCTTCCCCCGCTGTAGGGAGCAACGGCAAGGTCTATACAGGCTCCGATGATCACAATCTTTATGCGCTAAGTGGAGGCGCTTCGATTGAATGGAGCTATACGACGGGTGGGGCTGTGAGTTCCTCTCCCGCCATAGGGAATGATGGGAGGATATACGTCGGTTCGGATGACACAAGGCTCTACTGCTTGGAGTAGGAGCCAACGGAGACACCAACATCGACTCCAACAATCACTCCGACTCCGACGACTACGCCATAACTTATAGTATTCGAGCTGGCCTATGGTGTGATCTAAACCGGTGCATGGATTATGGCTGGGGTGGTAGCTGGAACCTCGCCTCTTTCACGACGAGCTGATCGTTTTCATAAACCGTCTTCGTCGTCGCGGGGTCGAAGATGATGAGCGTATGTGCAGTGCCGATGTAGAACGGAACCCTCACCGTGTCGAGATAGAGTATCCGTTTCACTACCCCCTTGCCAGCAAGTGCACCGATCATGTTGGGATTCTCTATAAGATGATTCCGGTACTTTTTCGAATAGAGGGTGAGATATTGGTCGAAGATGCTGTAGACATGGGAATGAGGCCCCTGCATGAGGTTGGGGGAGAGGAACCAGGTGCCGTCGGTCAATAGGTCATCCATTTTTCTTGCTAGGTTGTATACCCCCCGGTGGTCAAAATAAAAATATACTATGCTGGGGTAAGGCCATCGCTTGACCGATGGGTGAAATGAGATGTGATTATTCGTGATGCCGATGAGGAGCCAGGTGTTCCGTACGTTCGACCAGACGAGTGTACCGAAGAAGAGGAGGATCAGCGCGGAGAACCGAATTCTCTGAAGAATTGTTCGCCCAGTCTCTCTTATGACGCTATCCCAGTAGATGCCGATGGTTATGAAGACCGGCAGCGTGAAGGAATCCCACCGTTCAACGACCCAGGTATCATACAGGAAGGAATGCCCTGCGTCACAGAGGAACAGGACGAAGAGGATTTTTACCGCCCTGCTTCTCCACATTTTTATAACCGATACGAAATAGATTGCGAAAAACAGGCCGACGACGAGATAACCTAGGATATCTTTGTCAAAGAGATTAGTATTTAAGACGAGTTCCTGGAATGTGTAGAGGCTCGATCGTATGCCGACAAATGCCAGGGTGGCCTGGGTAAGGAACGGCGATCGGGGTGGAGTGAGGTAGAACCTGCCCGGCACGCGATGAAATACCCAGAAATCGATTTTTGAGGCGACCGGCTCGCCGGCGCTCTGGATCCAGTAGATCCAGTACATGAGGCCGAACGTCAGGGCAAGCCCCAGAAACCCCGCCGCGGCGATGCGCAGCCGCGAGCGGGTGGGTGGCGGCTTCACGACTACCAGCGCTAGAATGATCGGGAGCGCGACGATGTTCTTGAGGTGTGACGCCATGCTGAGCCCTGCCGCTAGGCCCGTGAGGAAGCCCCACAGGTAGCAATGCGACTCGCGTTTCGCCTGCGTGATGGCGCCGGTCGCGATGAGGAGAGAAGTGAGGAAGAGGAGGTTGAAGAAGTTGGCCAGTGGGTTGTCGTCGCAGGTGGTAATCAGCCATGAGTAGCCTAGCACGTAGAGCGGGATAAAGCTGATCGCCATCACGATGAAAAACCGATGCATGGTGTTTTTACAGATGAAATAAAGGAGGGCGATCGTAAGGAGAGAGCAGACGAGCGTGCATATTTTGAACCCGACGAGATAATCCCATCCTCCCCAGAATGAATATGCCTTGGTGAAGAGATACACGAGCGCAAACATGAAGAGGTGGAATTTTGCGAACCATCCCTTCATGCCGATGCATTTGAGAAAGGACAGGTCCCCTTTGAGTAATTCGGGGGAGGTCACATAATTCAACGTGTCCTGATCCATACAGAAGTTGCTGAAGATGGTATACGAGTAGATACCCGCCGTCACGGCGAGGCAGGTAAGAAAGAGTGCCATGCGGATTAGTCGCTGTGGAGTCGCACGCATAGTGATATAACTATACAAGCTCCGCCCATGTTTGTGAAGAGGAAGCTTTTTTCCCCGAACCACCCCATAACTATCCCCTTGTCGCTTATTCTCTTTTACTCTTTGTGAGAATCTGGTCTCTTCGTGTTTTCTTCGAGTCTTTCCCCAAGGAGCCCCTTCGTGGTGTGCCTTCTCAGTGGCCTCTATGGTTTCATTGCTGGTGGTTTCGCGGCGCGTTTGCCGATTGCCGGATTGTCCCGGCAATGATAAAATCATATTGTTGCTTTATTCGGCGGGAGAGGAGATTTGTGAAAAACGAATTGCTGACGGCGCTACAGGCTATAGTGGGCAAAGGGAACGCCTCGTGCACCCTTGAGGACCGCATCTGCCACGGCTATGACGCGACGAAGGGGCGGGCGCTCCCGGATGTCGTGGTCAAACCGGCGAGCGCGGAGGAGGTTTCCAGCATCCTCCTCATGGCCAACCGGAAACTCATCCCTGTTTATCCGCGCGGCGCCGGCTCCGGGCTTACGGGCGGCGCATTGCCCCTTAAAGGCGGCATCGTTGTCGATTCGGCGCGGATGAACCGCATTTTGTCAATCGATCGTACGGACATGACCGCGACGGTGGAGGCCGGAGTGGTGCTTGCGGACCTTCAGTCGGCGGTCGAGCGGAAGGGGCTCTTCTATCCGCCCGATCCAGCCAGCAACGAATTCTGCACGGTCGGCGGCAACCTCGCCGAGTGCGCGGGCGGCCTCCGGTGCATCAAGTACGGGGTGACGCGCGACTACGTGCTCTCCGCGGAAGCGGCGCTCCCGACCGGGGAAATAATCCACACCGGGAGCCAGACGATGAAGAGCGTGGTGGGGTACGACCTTGGAAGATTGCTGATCGGGTCGGAGGGGACGCTATGCGTTTTCACCAGGGCCACGTTGAGACTCCTACCCATCCCTGAGAGCGTCCGGACGCTGATGGCCTATTTTACCCATATCGGCGATGCTGTGCGCGCGGCCGTCGCCGTCGTGTCGAAGGGGATCATCCCGAGGACGCTTGAGATCATGGATGAGCTGACCATCCGCTGCATCCAGAACTATAAGCCGTTCGGCATCCCGGCGTCCGCCAAGGCGATAATACTCGCTGAGTCGGACGGCCCTGCAGAAAGCGTTACAAGGGAAGCGGCGCGCATGGCCGAAATCTTCAATGCGACCGGCGCGGACAGGGTCGAGTCGCCGAGGGATATGGCCGAGGCCGACCTGCTCTGGGAGATACGCCGGGCTGCGTCGCCGGCGCTCTTCTCCTTAAGCCCCGGGAAATTGAACGAGGACGTGTGCGTCCCGCGCAGCAGGATGCTCGAACTCTTCGACGGCGTCTCCGAAATTTCGCGCAGGCATGACGTGGCGATCGCCTGTTTCGGACATGCGGGTGACGGAAACATACACGTGAACGTCTTGTACGAAGTAGCGGACGAGTCGGAGCGGTCAAGGGCCGACAATGCGGTTGAGGATATTTTCAAACACGTCATCGCGCTCGGCGGCAGCATCTCGGGCGAGCACGGTATCGGCACCGCGAAGGCGAAATTTTTGAGCTTGGAAGTAGGGGAGAGGGAAATCGCGCTGATGCGCGGAATCAAGAAACTCCTCGACCCGAACAACATCCTCAATCCAGGGAAGATATTCGTGGAATAAATTCTGCTGCGTCCCAAAGGGGCCACTTTCCCAACGGGATCCCTTCGGGACGGGACGGGACGGGACGGGGGAGAAACAACTTTTCACAAAGAGTAAAAGAGAACAAGAGCTTATGCTCTAAGGGGACAATTACAGAGCGGTAATCACCCCCGCCTATCCCTCCCCCCTCCGAGGGGGAGGGTTGGGGAGGGGGGCCTTATCAAGATTTCCCCCGTACTTTATGTCCTTCTCTTTTACTCTTTGTAAAACAATTGAATTGCTTTCTCTGTGTCCTCCCTCAAAGGGGCCACTTCGGGGCGCGCCTCAGCGGCGAGAAAGTAACTATGACTGACCTCGTCAAGGAACTCCAACGTTGCGCGAAGTGCGGGAAGTGCCGCGCCGTGTGCCCGACGTTCATCGTGAGCAGGGACGAGGCGAAGGTCGCCCGCGGCCGCATCAGCCTGCTTGAGGCGATCATGGAGGGGCGGGCCGTTCCAACCGAGTACGGCAGGGAAATCCTCATGAGCTGCTATGGGTGTATGCGCTGTAGCGCGGTGTGTCCAAGCGGCGTCCAGATAGACCTGATCGTCAGGAACGCTAGGGAGATGCTCGCAAGACAAATGGGACTCAGCCGGAGCGCCCGCTTTGTCTTCCGCCGGATCCTTCCCCGCCGCAGAGTGTACGATGGGGCGATCGGCATGGCGCGATTACTACAGAGGTTATTGAGGACGAACGCGCACCAACCGCTGAGGCATCTCCCGCTGTTTTTTCAGGGGAAGCGAAACATACCCCGGATCGCCGCGCGGCCTGCCCTCCGTGGGCTGCGCGAGTTCGTCAAGGGGCGGGGTGACATCAAGGTCTCGCTCTTCCTCGGCTGCATGCTCAACTACGTGTATCCCGAGATCGCCGCCTCCATCATGCATATTCTTGAACTGCACGGTGTGGATATCATCCTTCCCCGCGCCCAGTTGTGTTGCGGCACGCCGGCCCTCGCCTATGGCGACGTGGATGCGGCAAGGGCCCTCGCGCAGCGGAATCTTGAGTGTCTTGAACCGAACAAAGTGGACGCGATCGTGCTCGGCTGTGCATCGTGCGAGCTTACCATGAAACGCGATTACCCCATTATTTTAAAAGGGGCCGAGCAGTTGGCAAAAAAGGTCTACGATATCTCGGAGTTCATCCACAACTTTCTAGGCTACAGCAATCTCGCGCTGGACGAACGCATCACGTACCACGATCCATGCCACCTGCGGTGGGGGAGGGGAGTGAGCAAACCGCCGAGGGAGATATTGCGCCAGAGTTGCCGTTTCGTGGAGATGCCGCGCGCCGGTGATTGCTGCGGCCTCGGCGGTTCCTTCAGCCTGACGCACTACGACGTTTCGTGCGCGCTCGGCGCGGCGAAGGTTGAAGCGGTGCGTGAGAGCGGAGCGGATATCGTCGCCACGGCGTGCCCCGGCTGTATCCTCCAGCTTCGGGACCAGCTTGCGCAACATCAGATGAATATTCCCGTCATGCATGTTGCGCAGGTGTACGAAATGAGTTACCTTAAGGGAAGGGATTTTCCAGGGAGCCCGGCGAGAAAAGCGTCAAAAACAGAGTTATAGATTTTCACCACGGAGACACAGAGAGCACGCCCCTAAGGGGCCCCTTTGGGAGAGGGGATAATGCGTGTCGGCGTAAGGCGTATGGCGTGACGGCGTAACAGGTATTTTCGCCTAACGCCCCACGCCCCACGCAGCTTGGGATTTGGGGTTTGCTTGCCCGCAACGCTCTCGCTTGCGAGGTGGGCGGGGGATTTGGTGGGATGTCGGACGGATATCTCGGGAGGGATCCGTATGGCACCGATCCGGTACGTGCGTTATGCCCATGTCGTAGTCGTAGCCCTCTCCTTTCTTTTTCATTATATTCCCTCGGTCGGCGTCGCGGAGAAGACCGCGCTGCGTTGCTGGCGATGTGGCGACGTTTTTACGATACCGGCACCCGCCGACCGCGGCGACTGTCCCACCTGCCGCGCGGCATGCAGGTTATCCAGGGACGCGGGGTCACTCACGCTCCACTGCATGGATTCAGGTTCGGAATCGTGCGCGTTCATCCTGCATTGCCCGGACCGATCGACGGTTGTGTTCGCGGGATCCGACGGCGCCAACGGGCAGCGTATCGCGGAGTATCTGAAAAAAATTGGCACGGAGGAGATCGCCGTGCTGATCGGCGCTAACAAAACGACGGCTTGCATGCAATCGCTCGTGGGGATCATGAAGCAGTTCAGGGTGATGCAGCTTTTCGATCCAGGTTTTAAGGGTGGCGGAGACGCATATGCCGACTACCTTAGCACGCTGCACAGGGGGGACGTGAGTTACCGCGTAGTGCGCACGGTGGAGAGCATATCGTTCGGCGCGGCAAAATGCTACGTTATGAAGCCGGGTCCATTAGGCGCTGGCGGAACAGATGGGAAAGGAGTTGCGCTCTGCGTGGTTCATGGCGGGAACTCCTTTCTCCTCTCGGGGGGATTGCGCGGCCAGACGGCGACATTCCAGCGGCTCCCCGAGTTATCGGCGGCGAACGTCCCGCGTATGTTCTTCCAAGGGACCTCGGCGCCGCTAAAGGCCGTCGGTTCGTTGCCTCGCCGAGGCGGGGCGATTGTTTTGGAGAGCGACGGAAGGGGTATCGGGATGCGGCCGCTTCAGCAGGTTTCGATCTCTTCCTCGCCGTACGTCGGGGATGACGCCGCTGCTGGAGCAAATCCGGCCATCTCCCCTAAAACGTCGACCGCGGCCGGCGTGCGCAAAGGGAAGATCAATATCAACACCGCAACCGCCCCCGAGCTTGACGAGTTGGACGGGATCGGCGTCAAGAAGGCCGCAACGATTATCGAGTTCCGCAAGATCCACGGCCCGTTCCGGACCATCGAGGATATCCAAAAGGTCCCAGGCATTGGAGAGAAGCTTTTTGAACGCAACAAAAATAGGATGTGCGTGAGGTAAGTATACGAACCGGCGAATCGGAGAATGGCCCTAAAGGGGCCACTTTCCCAACGGGATCCCTTTCCCGACGGGATCCCTTCGGGACGGGACGGGGGAGAAACAACTTTTCACAAAGAGTAAAAGAGAACAAGAGCTTATGCTCTAAGGGGACAATTACAGAGCGGTAATCACCCCCGCCTATCCCTCCCCCCTCCGAGGGGGAGGGTTGGGGAGGGGGGCCTTATCAAGATTTCCCCCGTACTTTATGTCCTTCTCTTTTACTCTTTGTAAAACAATTGAATTGCTTTCTCTGTGTCCTCCCTCAAAGGGGCCACTTTGGGGGCGAAGGGGCGACTCCAAAGCTTCGTAATCGCCCTCTCCCCGTTTCTCCCACTCTCCGTCGCACACTTTGGGATTTTGTTTCCCCCTCTATGATATAATCGCGCCTGACCATTGTGTCCCTGGCCGGTTCCTCACATGAGATACTATTATTATTGTAGATTTGTGCTGATTGCCGCCTGCGTTGCCGCTTCGCTATGTAGTGCGCCGCTGGGCGCAGCGGAGAGCGCCGGCGCAGTTTACGAGCCAACGGAGTTCCTTGCCCGCTGGGACCGGCGCTACCGGCTGATCGATCCCGATGTGGAACGGCAGAGCAAAGACGAAGACCGAGATTATGCGTCGGCGGCATCCGAATTGAAGGCTGTGGTTGTGACGGGGATCCCGGATGAGGAAATGTACTACCGCCTCGGCTTCTGTTATGAGAAGCTGGGCGATTACGACAGGGCTCTTGAGGCCTATTCTTCAGCGGCCAGGGCGCTTGAAGGCAAGTCCGCCGGCAGCCCCCTGGAGTATTACATACCCTATCATCTGGGGATCGTGAACGCCCGTAAAGGAAAGTATGTAGAGGCGGCGGACGAGTTCGAGAAGGCCCTACGGTTTCCCCAGGTGAGCGCCGCGGCCCATAACAACCTTGGATACTGCTACAACAAGCTCTCGCTGAAACGGAAGGCGTTGGAGGAGTTCAAAAACGCGGCATCGTCCAACCCTCTTCTCTCCGAGGCGTTTCTCAACATGGGCAACACACAGGCCGAACTCGGCGATCTTCAGGGAGCGACGGCCTCCCTCCAGACTGCGGTAAAACTCCAGCCGGACATCCCGGGGGGGAGCTACAGCCTCGGGCTTGTGCAGCGCGCGCGTGGAGAGGATGCCGAGGCGGAACGATCGTTCAAAGCAGCCGTAGAGTCCGTTCCGGAAGATGGCAAGGCGCATCATTCCCTTGCGAGGCTCTACTTCGATTCGGGCCGGATGCAGCAGGCGCGCGAAGAAGCCGGTATTTCGTTCAGCCTCTCCCCGGCGGCGCAAAAGGACGATCCAGGGTTGTTCCGAACGCTGGAGAGGGAGACCGATCAGGGCCGGTCCAAATCCGGTAAGGGGGAGGACGACGAAAACGTTCTGATCGAGCGCGCGCAGGCCCTCACGGCACGGGGCAATCTCAGCGAAGCTGAGAAACTCTACGCCTCCGTACTCAACCGCAATCCGCGCTGCATCCAGGCCTGCCTTGGCATGGCATATCTCAATGAGTTCGCCGGAGGCGTGCGCTATGGCGCTGGCTTCCCCGCGGCGAAGAGCATCTTATTTTACGGGAAGGCGCTCGAAATCCAGCCTCAATTGGGCGCTGCATGGTTCAACCTCGGCAACGTGTACGAGAAGTCGGGGATGTACGCGAAAGCGGTTGAGGCGTTCACGAAGGCTAAGGAACTTTCTCCCGGCATGAAGTCGGCTTCGTATAACCTGGGGGTATGTTACGGCATGCTCGGCGAGAAGGAAAAGGCGAAGGAGCAATTCCTCGAGACGTTACGGATCGACCCCGATTTCGCACCGGCGCATTTCCAATGCGGCGTGCTCTACTCGGGCGAGCGGGACTACGGGAGGGCCATCGAGGCGTACGAGAACGCGTTGCGACTGGATCCAAGCGATGGAGACGCGCATTTCAATCTGGCGCAGATTTATAAAACGCAGGCGAACAAACCCAGCGAGGCGGTGGCACATTTCAAGGCTTACCTGGCGCTCTTCCCGGATGCCGAGGATGCGCCTCGTGTGAGGGAGTGGATCGAGGATCTCGAGAAACAGTAGCAGGATGGCGTTTAACCCCTGGGTTGGAATCCAGAATACAGAATTCGGAATCCAGAAGATGGAGTCCAGGAGTCGGTATTCTGGATTTTGGCTCCTGAATTTTGGTTTCCACTTGTTTTGTCATTTGGTATTTGTCATTCATGCGGGGGATTTCCCATTGATGGAAGGAGGATGGGACTGCTGATGAAAAAAACGTGTCATGTACCGAACGGCAAGGGATCGGCCACTCCGGTCCTCTATGCCGCTCTCGCGTTCACCTCATGCCTGATTTTAACCCTTGTGGCTTCGGCGCTCGCTTGTCTGCTGCGTCCCGCCCTCACCGCCTGGCAGCCCCTGGTGGAGAGAATTGTTTTTCTGGTACTTGTGGCGCCGTTCGCCGCGTGCGCCCTTTTCTTTTTATTCGAGGCGATCTTCTTCTCGATGAAAAGGGATCATTTGGCGTTCATCCCGTTTGCGCTGCGTCGGGCGCTGGTAATGGCGCTCTTTCCTTGCTGCCGAATTCTCGGCGGGATTTTCGGCAAATCGCGGGAGGTTGTTTCCGCTTCGTGCATCGCGTTCAATAACCGGATAGCCCGTGGAGCGAGGCCGCGGGGCAAGGGAGGTAAGCTGCTCGTGCTGCTGCCGAGATGCATACAGCATTCGGAGTGCGCGCAGCAGCTCATGGAGAGCGTCGCCAACTGCCGGCGATGCGGCAAGTGCCCGGTTGCTCGCCTCCTTGACCTGATGAAATCACATGCGTTTACCATGGTGGTGGTTGCCGGGGGAGAGAGGGCGAAAGAAATCGTAGGCGATCTTTCTCCATCGGGAATCATCGCCGTGGCCTGCGAGAGCGAACTTGTGAAAGGCCTGCAGGCGATTTCGCACATCCCCGTCATCGCCGTCCCCAACAAACGGCCCAAGGGGCCGTGCAGGGACACAGTGATCGATCTCGAGGAGTTCGAGAAGATACTGCGCTCTATCTGATTTAAACCACGCCCCGAAGGGGCCCCTTCGGGGGAGAGGATAATGCGTGTCGGCGTGAGGCGTATGGCGTGACGGCGTGATTGGTATTTTCGCCTAACGCCCCCACTCCCTACGCCCCACGCAGCTTGGGATTTGCCTGCCCGCATGCGAGGCGGGCGGGGGATTTGGGATTTTCTGCCGGGGGAGACCGTACCATTAAAACCGATCATGACACGCACGGCGTAAAAGTTCACCGCATCATCACCAACGCCATTTTCTTGTTGTTGACAGCAAGCGTGTTTCTCCCGCCGCTACATGGAGGCTTTTGTCGCGGCCTCAACTGGTCCTTCGAGATGCCGCGCTCTCCCCTCGGAGGGGGGAAGAGCGATGCCCCCGCATTCTATCGGGAGGGATTCGTTGCGGAAGAGGGGCTGACGAAGAACGTGCATTGCCCGAGCCTGGCGGAGCTTGGCGATGGGAACCTGTTCGCCGTATGGTATGGCGGAGAGCGGGAAGGGTCGTCAGACGTTGCGCTGTACCAGTCCGCGTGGGACGAGCACACGGGCGTTTGGACGAACCCCTGTGTTTTGGTTGATGCTCCGCAGACCCAAGCCTCCCTTCATCGTTACGTGCGGAAGGTTGGCAACGCCGCGTTAGCCTACGACTCACGCGGCGCGCTCTGGCTTTTTTACGTGAGCGTCTCAGTGGGGGGATGGTCCGGCAGCGCGATCAACTTTATGATTTCGAGGGACGGCGGTTCGCACTGGTCGGAACCTCGGAGGCTTGTAACAAGCCCCATTTTCAACCTGGGGACGCTTGTGAGGAACACGCCGGTCCTCTATACCGACGGTTCCATCGGGCTCCCGGTATATCACGAGCTCTGCGGCAAATGGAGCGGGCTCGTGCGCGTGGGAACCGACGGCTCGGTGCTCCATGCGTCACCGATTACGTGCAACCGGGTGCTTCTCCAGCCGTCCGTCGTGCCCCTCAGCGCGGCCAATGCGGTCGCATTCATGCGCAATAGCGGCGAGGCGTCGCGGCGCATCTTCGCCTCCCGCACTTGTGACGGAGGCCGGACATGGTCCGTAACGGAGAGGATGCCCCTCCCCAATCCGGACTCCTCCGTGGCGGGGCTCCGCGGGCGGGATGGGGCGGTGTGGCTCGTCTTCAATAATATGGATATCGACAGGGACGATCTCTCGCTTGCCGGATCGCGGGACGGCGGTGACACATGGCGCGTAGCGCATGTATTCGAACAGGACATAGCGCCGGCGGATGGAGAGGAGTCCCAGGGTTTCTCCTACCCGTGTTTCATACAGGCCCGTGACGGCGTGTTCCATCTGCTCTACACGTGGCACAGGAAGCGCATCAAGCACGTGAGTTTCAATCAATCCTGGTTGGATAAACTACCATGAATTTGCATGAGGCTGTTCCCATAGCGAGGATCGCCGTTCCGTTTCTGCTGTTGGCAAACGCCGCCCTCGCGATATGTCGCGGGCGTCGCCGTTCGCTGTGTGCGCGAATTGCAGTGCCTGTCATCTGTCTCGTGGTGCTTCTCCTCCCCGCGAACGGCCTTGCGATATTCGAATATTTCAATGGCGTGGCGGGGGGGGGGAGGCGTTACCGTGATGGGGGTGGTCGCGTGGGTATTGGCATCTCAGGTTGGGGTATTGCGCACGCCGCCGGGGGCCGCCCTGTCCGAATTGGCGAGTATGCTTGCTATCACAGGCATCGTGCTCTATCCGTCGGCAATGGGTTTGATCCCGCTGGATATCTATGCTCTCGGCTATCGGCCGACGGCGCTGCTGCTTGTGCTGTTGGCGCTCGTGATCCTCGCATGGATGAAAAGAAGGACCACGGCGGCATATGCGGTGCTTGTTGCAATCGCGGCATTTGACGTCCACCTGCTTGAGTCCGACAACCTGTGGGATTACCTGACCGATCCGTTGGTGACGCTATGGGCGTGGGGATGGGTGCTCTCACAGGCGTGGTCTGCCGTGTGGCATCGTATGCATCCCGGCGGACAAGTTGTTAGTGGCAGAAAATAGGTTGGGGCAATACGGAGTTGTTAGCCACTGATTTTCACGGATGATCGACGGATATACACGGATTATCCAGCCACGAATTGACGCGCCCCGAAGGGATTTCTTTGGGGAGAGGATAATGCGTGTCGGCGTTGGGCGTAAGGCTTGACGGCGTGATAGGTATTTTTCGCCTAACGCCCCACCCCCTACGCCCCACGCAGCTTGGGATTTGGGATTTCAGGGACTGTAGGTCAATTTTACCTTGCCCCTTCCCGCCGGTTTGAGATAATGGTAGCTGAAACATGCATCGCGTGACGTATTCAAAAGAGGGGTTGATCAGGTTCATATCCCACCTTGATCTTATCAGACTCTGGCAGAGGGCGTTCCGAAGAGCCGGTTTGCTGGTAAGAATGTCTCAGGGGTTTTCACCCCATCCGCTTATGTCGTTCGGGCCCCCCCTCCCGCTGGGAATGGAGGGCCGTGGGGAGCTCATGGATGTGGCGTTGGTCGCCGGGCAGGATATTGCAGAGGCGCAGCAGCGTCTGCAATCGTCGCTCCCCGAAGGAATACGGATCCAGGGGTTCCGTCCCGTGCCGGAGTCCCGGCCGTCTCTTTGCGCCATGATTGATGGCGCCGGTTATGAGGTAAAACTGGACAAGGGATCAGCATGCGAGGCCAGGGAAAAGATTGCGGTAGCGAAAAGCGCCCCCACGATCGTTTCAAAGAAGCGCACGCGCGATGGAGAACGGTACCGCGATATCAAGCCCCTGATCAAAGAATTGGAGGTTGAGGAAGAGGAGGGCGGGGAAGCCGGTATTTGCTTCACCGTCCGGATAGGAGAGGGGGGCAATTGTAACCCCCATGAGTTGCTCGAGGCGGTGCTTGGGTGGCCTGAGGAACGCGTCAAGAAACTGCGCATCGTGCGAACCGAGCTGACCTCGAGCGGGAAATTTTAATCAATGTAAGGCTTTGCAAACCCGAGCCGGGACCGATTTTGATTAGGAGCGGCACCGGAATCTCAGCGACAGAGTTGGGATTGTGACAGAGGACCCGATGAAAAGTGTAGCGCTTCATACGGAAGACGCCCAGGGGCGTAGAGGCGGCATACGGCCATGCCTCTACGCACATACGACGGGAGATTACCGATTGTCGGTGTCCCAGGCGCAACGGAATTCCTCATCACCCGGTACGGGAAGCGGCCTGGAAAGGATTTTTATCGATGGACAGGCAGATTATTATCAGTGTGGAACCGCGCGAAACACGCGTGGGCATTATGGAGGATGGGAAGCTCCAGGAGCTCCTGATCGAGAGGGAGCAGGAAAAGACGTTAGTCGGAAACATCTATAAGGGAGTGGTAAGGAACGTCCTCCCGGCGATTCAAGCGGCCTTTGTCGACATCGGCCTCGGCAGGAACGGGTTCCTCCACGTTTCCGACATCACCAACGAAATCTCCGCCTGCAGAGAGATCGCGGGCGAGGACGTTGAGGGGCTCGGCGTCACCAGCAAAGACGCCAAGAGAGAATCCATCGACAAGATTCTCCAGAAGGGGCAGGAACTTCTTGTCCAGATAATAAAAGAGCCGATTGGGACGAAGGGGGTCCGGCTCTCGTCGAACATATCCCTCGCCGGCCGCTACCTGGTGATGATGCCGGGTGCGCGCCAGATAGGCATCTCGCGGCGCATCGCCGATTATGCGGAGCGCCGCCGGCTCAGGCATGTCCTCAGGCAGATCAACACGCCCGCGGATCTGGGCTTCATCGTCCGGACCGTCGGCCAGGGCGCATCCCAGGAAGATTTTGAGAAGGACGTGCGCTACCTCTCCGACCTCTGGGCTGGCATACAGAGGCAGGTCCCAGGCGCGCCATGCCCATCCCTCATACATGAGGAACTCAACCTCATCCTCAGGGTGCTCCGCGACGTGCTCACCGAGGACGTTTCCAGGATAGTCGTCGACTCAAAGGACGAGCACAAGAACATCCAACGCTTCGTCAACGCCCTTATGCCGAACATGGAGGCAAAGATCGTCTATCACAGCGGAAGGGAACACGTGTTCGACAGCTCCGGCATCGAGAAGGAAATCGAGAAGGCCCAGCGGCGTAAGGTATGGCTCAAGTGCGGCGGCTATCTCATCATCGAGCAGACGGAGGCAATGGTGGTGATCGACGTGAACAGCGGTCGGTGCCTCGACAAGAAGAATCTCGACGACACCATTCTTGAGACCAACCTCCAGGCCGCGGACGAAGCCGCCCGCCAGATACGATTGCGCAACATCGGGGGCATCATCATCATCGATTTCATCGACATGCACTTAAGGAAGCACCAGCGGATGGTGGAGAAGGCGATGCTGAAAGCGGTGACGCGTGATAAGGCAAAGACTAACATCTTCCCGATATCGCAACTCGGGATCCTCCAGATGACCAGGGAACGGGTTAAGGAGAGCCTGAGCGAGGCCGTGTATGAGGCGTGCCCATATTGCAGCGGGAGCGGGAAGGTTAAATCCGCGGAGAGCATGAGCATCGAGGTGCAGCGTCTTATCAAACTAGCCCTGCGTGGGAGCCACCGTTTGCGCCGGCTGCCCATCAAGGTCCAGGCGCATCCGACCGTCTGCAAGCGGCTCTCGACCGAGGACCGCGAGGCCGTGAAGGAACTCGAGCACCACTACAAAGGGGTGGTGACGGTCGAGCCGAGGGAAGATCTCCACATCGAGAACGTCAAGCTCATAAACGAGCGGACGGGAAGACCGATCCAGGTGTGAGTTCCATTTGAGCATCTGATTTATCCGATTATTCTGAGCGCTATTTTTCACAACGAGTAAAAGAGAGAAAAGAGAAGAGCATAACCTCTTGTCCTGGCCGGTTCGTCCAGCCATAACCTGTCATCCCTGTAGAAGCAGGGAGCCAGCGTTGAAGCCTATGGGCTGGATTCTGGCTTTCGCCGGAATGACATGTTGCATGCATCGGATGAATACTCGCTCTTGGGCAGCGGATGAAGGCCCTAGGTTATTCTCTTTTACTCTTCGTGAGAACGGGAATCGCTGTGCCCTCTGTTGTCCACTCTCCGGTCTCTTCGTGGTAAAGGTTGCCACAAGAAATTTGGGGTTGACCCAAATCGGTCCAGATAGTACCATTTACCCACAATCTTCAGGGCGGGGTGCAAGTCCCCACCGGCGGTAAAGCCCGCGAGTCCCGTTTTGAGGGACAGATCCGGTGAAACTCCGGAGCCGACGGTCACAGTCCGGATGGGAGAGGATTGTATAGGGTTGCGCTCTATCGTCCTGAAGAATCCGTTCTTCAGGACTTTTTTTGTGTGCGCCCGGCAGGGCGCACTTACTTGGAGGTGAGAGTCCTTTACAGGC
>CAYWRA010000010.1:0-43344 GCA_964460305.1 uncultured bacterium | reverse complement strand
ACTACTGCCCGGTTCGCGGCGCGGGATTTCCGCAAGACGGCATACGGCACATCTCTTTCGCGTTGCGGGCAGCCGAGTCGGCGATCGCCGATGCGGGCCTTGAGATCGAGGATTGCCGGGACAGAGTGGGCGTGAGCGTTGGATCCAGCAAGGGCGGATTCGCGGCCCTGGAGGGAGCGTGCGACGCGTTCCACCACTCCGGGCCGGCGGCGATTGAGGGGAGCGCGTTCGGGCTCTATTTCACAGAGAGCGCCGCGGCTGCGGTCGCCGGACATTGGCGGCTCGGAGGGCCCGTGAGCGCGCCGGGGGCCGCCTGCGCAACGGGGGCGCACGCCATCCTGATCGGGCAGCGCATGATCATGATGGGAGATGCGGAGGTCGTCATTGCGGGTGCAACCGAATCGTGCATCACTCCCCTACTGCTGAACGGCTATCGGCGCATGGGAGCGCTCGCGACGGATGTTGAAAATCCCGCTGAGGCATGCAGGCCGTATGACGCGCGCCGCTGCGGTTTCGTGCTCGGCGAGGGGTGCGGCATTGTCATCCTCGAAGATCGCGCTCACGCCTCGGCGCGCGGAGCGCTGGTGCGAGCAGAATTGAAGGGAGGATCGGTCGGGGAGGATCTTTTTCACATTACGGCCCCCGATCCCTCCGGAGCGGAGCTTGGTAGAGTGATCTCGGCCGCTCTCTGCCGCGCCGGCGTGAAGCGGGAAGAGATGGATTACATCAACGCGCATGGAACGGGAACGCGACTGAACGATCCCGCCGAGACGAATGCCATCAAGATCGCGTTTGGGGATGCGGCCTCGCAAGTCTCGCTCAGCTCGACAAAACCGATGACCGGCCATCTCCTGGGAGCGGCTGGGAGTGTCGAGTTCATCATCGCGCTCATGGCGCTCGAACACGATGTGGTCCCGCCGACGATCAACCTGAGTGAGCCCGATCCCCGGTGCGACCTGGATTACACGCCACTCGCAGCGCGGAAGCGGGAGATCAGGAACGTAGCGTCAATCTCGTGCGGCTTCGGAGGGCATATCGGCGTGCTCGTCGCGGGGCGACCGGCAGGGGGATAATGCGTGCCGGCGTGAGGCGTATGGCGTGACGGCGTAAGGAGTTTTCATATATACGGACGCCGATACGCCCCACTCCCTACGCCCTACGCAGCTTGGGATTTCTACCGTGTATGAACTCATTTTCAAACGAACTACAGCGGGAACTGGACCTGATCAAGACCCAGGGTCTTCACCGTGTCCTCCGCCTCATCGAGAGCGGGCAAGGCCCGCGCATCAAAATCGATGGCCGGGAATACATCTGCGCCTGCTCCAACAATTATCTCGGCCTGGCGGCGCACCCCGCGGTCAAAGAGGCGGCGGGCGAGGCGATTGCGCGATACGGATGGGGAGGTGGCGCATCCCGTCTCATCTCGGGGACGATGCGGCTTCACACGGAGCTGGAGGAGGCGATCGCCGGATTCAAAAAAACGGAGGCGGCGATCGTGTTCCCCTCGGGTTACATGGCGAACGTGGGTGTACTCAGCTCTCTCGCCGGGCGGGATGACACGGTCATCGTCGACAAGCTCGATCACGCGAGCATCATCGACGGCTGCCGCCTCTCGGGCGCACGGATGCGTGTCTATCCCCATAAAAATATGGAGAGGTTGGAAGATATTCTCAAGGCGAGCGGCGATTCCCGGAGGAGGCTCATCGTCACCGACAGCATATTCAGCATGGACGGCGATCTGGCGCCGCTCCGCGAGATCGTGGGCCTCGCGCGGCGGTATGGCGCGCGGCTCATGGTGGACGAGGCGCATGCCACGGGCGTTCTCGGCGCGAAAGGCCGCGGCGTGGCGGAGCTCTTGAATGTGGAGGATGGCGTTGACATATCCATGGGAACGCTCAGCAAAGCGCTCGGCGGGAGCGGGGGCTATGTGGCCGGATCGGCCGCGCTAATAGACCTGTTGCGCAACAGGTCCCGCAGCTTCGTCTACACGACCGCGCCCCCACCTGCCGTGTGCGCGGCTGGACTCACGGCCATCGGCATTGTCAGGAGTGATCCCGGATTACGGAAAACACTGCTCGCAAAGACGGACAGGCTACGACGGGGGCTGAACGAACTCGGGCTTGATACAATGCGGAGCAGTTATCATATCATCCCCCTGCTAGTCGGGGAAACGGATGCCGCGGCGGCGTTTGCAGGCCGGCTGTTCCGGAAAAACATCCTCGCCCCCGCCATCCGCCCCCCCACTGTGCCGCGCGGAACAAGCCGGCTGCGGTTCACCCTGATAGCGACCCATGAGGATGCCGACATCGATTGCCTGCTCGCGTCGTGCGCGGAGATTGCAGGGGATATCCTCGGACTGCGGTAATCCCTCGGTTATGGAATGGTAATCACCCCCACCCACCCCTCCCCCATCAGAGGGGGATGGCTAGGGAGAGATGAAGGAAGGAACTACTGATATGCGGCGTAGATACTCGCTGGAAGATAAGGATAAGAAATACGTGTGGCACCCGTTCACCCAGATGCGTGATTGGGAACGGGACAATATCGTGGTCGTAAAATCGGCGCGCGGGTGCATCCTCGAAGATACACGTGGGCGGAGGTACCTCGACGGCGTCTCTTCCCTCTGGGTCAATATCCACGGGCACGGGAAGAAGGAGATCGACGAGGCCATTCGCGCTCAGCTTAAAAAGATTGCGCATTCAACGCTCCTCGGACTGGCTGGCGCGCCGTCGATAGCGCTGGCGGAGGAACTCGTGCGCATCGCCCCGAGAGTATTGGAGAAGGTATTTTATTCTGATAATGGCTCCACGGCGGTGGAAGTCGCCCTGAAACTCTCGTATCAGTACTGGCAACAGAGGGGGGGGGAACACCGGCAGAGGCGTACATTCATCCGCTTTCGAAACGGCTACCATGGCGATACCATCGGAGCGGTGAGCGTCGGCGGGATCGGCCTCTTCCACGATACCTACCGGACGCTCCTCTTTCCCACGATTGAGGGGCCGTCCTTCTATTGTTATCGCTGCGACTTCGGTAAAAAACCAGGCTCCTGCGGGCGAAAGTGCCTCGCGTCGCTCGAAGCGCTCATGCGCCGTTACCGCGGCCGCGTCGCGGCGCTTATCGTAGAGCCGGTTATCCAGGCTGCGGGCGGGATGATCGTTGCGCCCCACGGTCATCTTGCCGCGATCGAGAAGCTTTGCAAAAAGTACGGCATACTCCTCATTGCGGATGAGGTCGCGGTCGGTTTCGGCAGGACGGGGAAGATGTTCGCTTGCGAGCACGAGGGAGTTTCTCCCGACATACTCGTCCTCTCAAAGGGGATCACGGGCGGCTACCTGCCGCTCGCCGCTACGCTCACGACGCGCGAGATATATAACGCCTTCCTCGCGCCCTATCGGATAAAAAAGACGTTTTTCCACGGCCACTCGTATACCGGCAACGCCCTTGCGTGCGCCGCGGCCGTCGCCAGCCTGAAAATTTTCAAGGAAGAGAAAACCCTCGATCGCCTCCAGCCAAAAATCGGGCTCCTCTCGCGCCTCCTCGAAAAATGCGGAGAGCTCCCGCACGTCGGCGATGTGCGGCAGAAGGGGTTCATGGCGGGGATAGAGCTTGTGCGCTCCAAGAGGACCCGCAAGCCTTACGCCTTCGGCGCCCGGATGGGGCACCGCGTGTGCATGCGCGCGCGGAAACACGGTCTTCTCATCCGCCCACTCGGCGACGTGATCGTGCTCGTGCCGCCGCTTTCCATGAGCAAAGCTCAATTGAAACGGATGATCGACGCGATCTATCGCTGCATACGAGAGGAAACCGAATGAGCGACCAGGCGCTTTTCATTACAGGCACAGACACCGGCGTGGGGAAAACGGTTGTGACAGCGCTCCTCGCCTCGTGCATGGCGCGCCGCGGCGTTAGTGTAGGCGTGATGAAACCGGTGGCGACTGGAGGTGAGAAACGGGATGGGATGCTACTCTCGCCCGATGCCCTGTTCTTCAAAGAAACGCTCGGCCTGGACGATCCGATCGAGCTCATCAATCCCATCTGCCTCCGGGAACCGCTAGCGCCTTCGGTTGCCGCGCGTATAGAGAGGAGAGAGGTTGACTTAGCGGCCCTCGACGACGCATACACATCGCTGCTGGAGATCCATGACACTGTTCTCATCGAGGGGATCGGCGGGATCCTCGTGCCGCTGAAGAGGAGATTCAGCGTGGCCGATCTCGCCCTGCGCTGGAACGTTCCCATCCTCATTGTGGCCCGCCCAGGGCTTGGGACGATCAATCACACGGCCCTCACCATCTCGTGCGCGCGCTCAAAGGGGCTGCGTATCGCCGGCTTTGTCATGAATGCATGTCGTCCCCTCCAAGGCGACCGCTCCGAGGAGACAAACCCAGCCTGCATCGAGGAGCTCTGCGATGTGCCGTACTGGGGCACGATCCCATACGCGGACATGTCGCCGGCGGATCCTCACGCCTGGGACCGATTTTGCGAAAAGGGCGGCCCCATCCTCACTCCTCACCTTGAGAATTTTTTAGTGTCCGATTAATCTGATTTATTTGCCAACCATCCTATAGTGTGCCCCCTCATAGGTGAGCAGGTTTATTTTGCCATTCCGGCGCCCAAATGCTATTATGAGCGGTTTCGTTAGCGGCATTGTGGGAATCGGCTGGCGTTATCTACCGTCCCACCGGCAATTGGAAAATCGGGCATGAAACATTACCTACGGGCGATTTTGGGCGTTGCGCTCGCCGCGGCCTGCCTGTTTTTTGCCTTCCGCGGCATCAATTACCACGAGTTGTGGGAAAGCCTCACGCAAGCCAATTACGTATGGCTCGTCCCCGCGATGTGCTGTGTGCTTGCCTCGATGATTTT
This sequence comes from uncultured bacterium, assembly GCA_964460305.1. Taxonomy (GTDB): domain Bacteria; phylum Auribacterota; class Tritonobacteria; order UBA1439; family UBA1439; genus JAPLCX01. The sequence continues at coordinate 38,481 of CAYWRA010000010.1, read as the reverse complement.
CAGGACCTTCCGGTGGCGCTGCCTGCTCAGCCCCGTGAAGACGGTCGGGTTCATGGACCTCTTCTCCGCCATAAACATCTGCTTCATGGCCAACAACTTCCTGCCCGCGAGGAGCGGCGAGTTCATTCGCGCGGTCCTCATCGGGAAGAAACAGCGGGTTAGCATCAGCACCGTGCTCGCGACGGTCGTCCTCGAGCGGATTTTCGACGCGATATGCGTGATGGGGTTCTTCCTCTATTTGATCTTTTCGTCCACCGTCGATGAGAAATGGAAGAAGGCGGGGTTGTTGCTCGTGGTCGTATACAGCGCCGCTCTCGTCTTCCTCGTGCTGGGCAGGATCTACTCCCAAGCCGTCCAGCGCGCCGTCCAGCGCGTCCTATCCGTCTTTTCAAACACCATCGCCCAGAAGATCTGCCGGGTGATCGATTCATTCCTGCAGGGCCTCAACGTGATCACGGAGTGGAAACAGGTCGCGCTTATCATGACGTATTCGGTGTGCGTCTGGGGCACGATACTCGCCACGTACTATTTCCTGTGCGGAGCGTTCGGAGCCCATCTGCCGCCCCACGGATACGTGCTTCTTCTCTGCGTGCTCGCCGTCGCGGTCATGGCGCCGATACCAGGCTACATCGGATCGTTTCACGCCGCGTACAAAGCGGCGCTTCTCGCCTTCGGCTATCCGAGCAGCCTTGCCCTGGCGGCTGCGATCGTCGCACACGGTGCCCAATATCTGTTCATCACGATCCTCGGCGTGCTCTGCCTCTGGAGAGAGGGGATCTCTTTCGGCAGGCTGAGAGCGGAAGAGGAAATAGCGGAGGGGCACCTCGATCGCGAACAATCTGAAGAGACCGGGTGTAACAACCCAACAGCGAAAGGAGGAAGGGTAACATTACGATGAAAACGATGATCAGGAATTTAAGGCAGTCGGTCGATTACATCCATGCCATCACCGACATACAGCCGCAGATCGCTCTCATTCTCGGCTCCGGAATGGGCGCCCTCACGCGCGACATCAGGAATCCGGTTAGAATCTCCTATGAAAGCATCCCGCATTTCCCCATGGTCACCGTGGAGGGCCATGCAGGGGAGCTCGTCCTGGGGACGCTGTGCAATAAAAAAATCGTCACCATGGCCGGTCGCTTTCACTATTACGAGGGCTACTCGCTCACGGATATCACCTATCCGGTGCGCGTCATGAAGCTCCTCGGTGCGCAAGTGCTCATCGTCACGAACGCGGCGGGCTCCATCAATCGCGGCTTCAAGGTCGGCGACCTCATGCTCATCACCGACCATATCAATAACATCAAGCAGGATCCGTTGAGGGGTGAGAATGCCGAGGAGCTCGGGCCGCGTTTCCTCGACATGACCTATGCTTATGACAGGAACCTTCTCGCCATCGCCGAGAATGTGGGGAAGCGCGAGGGGATCCGCCTCCAGAAGGGCGTGTATATCGCCTCGCCGGGGCCGTCCTATGAGACGCCGGCGGAGATCAGGGGTTACAGCCTCATCGGCGCCGATGCCGCCGGGATGTCCACCATTCCCGAAGTCATCGTCGCACGGCACATGAACATGCGAGTACTCGGCATCTCCTGCCTGACGAACATGGCCGCGGGCGTCCTCGATAAGAGTCTTAACCACGCCGAGGTGATCGAGACGGCGCGCAAGGTCAAGGGTGATTTCATCCGGTTCGTGAAGGCGATCCTCAAAGAGATAAAGCTGTAGTGAGCACATGGAGCCGAGGGCCCTCATCAGCCAACCGATCCCTCCCGCCGGCCTCGACCTACTCCGGCGGGAGGGCGTCGGTTTCGATCTAAACCCGGATGATCGAGTCCTTCCGAAACAGGAGCTCATTTCCCGTCTCCATGGCAAGGAGTGGCTCCTCTGTCTCCTCACCGACGGGATCGATGTCGAGGTGATCAAGGCGGCGCCGCGCCTTAAAGGGGTCGCAATCTGCGCGGCGGGCTACGATAACATCGACCTCAACGCCGCCATGAAGAGAGGCATCGTCGTGAGCAACACGCCCGGCGTTCTCACGGAGACCACCGCTGATCTCACATGGGCCCTCATCCTCGCGGTTGCGCGCCGAATCCCCGAAGCCGACCGCTTCACCCGCGCAGGACTCTTCAAGGGCTGGGGAATCACACTCATGCTCGGCGTGGACGTGCACGGGAAGACGCTCGGCATCGTTGGGGCGGGAAGGATCGGCACGGCGGTGGCACTGCGCGCCAGCGGATTCGGGATGAAAGTCCTCTACTGTTCGCCGGGGCGTAACGTCGCGATCGAGAAGGATCTCGGCGCCGCGCGCGGCGACCTCGAAACCCTCCTTAGAGAATCCGATTTTGTCTCGCTGCACGTGCCGCTCACCCCCGCGACACGCCATCTCATAGGCGAGCGGGAGCTTGCCCTGATGAAACCCGGCGCATTTCTCATCAATACGTCAAGGGGCGCGGCGGTCGATGAGGCAGCCTTGGTGCGTGTGCTCCGGGAGAAACGGATCGCCGGCGCTGGGCTCGACGTTTATGAGGAGGAACCGCGGTTGTGCGAGGGTCTGCGGGATCTGGATAACGCCGTGTTGCTGCCTCACGTCGGGAGCGCGAGTTTGGAGACGCGATCGAGGATGGCCGAGATGGCGGCCCTAAACCTCATCGCAATGGTGCGGGGGAAGCGCCCGCCCAACTGCGTGAATTTTTCATAAGAGTGGCGCAAATCGGCTCTTACCGCTCCGGGCCGCTTTAAGCCTCTCTTTGGCAAAGGAATTGTCCGGCTCCATACGGAGCACTTCTTCCCACTGTTTTATCGCTTCATCTTTCCTGTCGGTCTTAAGATAGATCACGCCGAGGTTGTTACGGGCCCTGATGGAGCGTGGGTCCGCGGCGAGCGTGCGCAGGAACGCCTGTTCCGCCTCGTCCAATCGCCCGACCCCCAGGAGCGCGGCGCCGCGCAGTGCGTAAGCCTCCGGTATCTTCCAGAGCGGGGCGGGGTTGAGTAGCTGGACGGCTTCTTCCGGCCGGCCGGCATCGAGGAGGATCGTGCCGAGGCTCGAGTATGCGACCCAGTCCCACGGGCGCACCCGGAGCGTTTCTTTGAATAGGGCCTCGGCCTCACGGGTCTTGCCCTGGCGCAACCGGACGAGCGCGATGCGATCATTCGCATCGTGCGAGGCGATCCCCATCTCGCGCCACCGGCGATACTGTTCGATCGCCTTTTCGGGTTGTCCCATCCTCTCGTAGGCAAGTCCCAGGTTTTTAAAGAGATAGACATCCTGGAAATTCTTCTTGCTCTCTTCGAACACCGCCACGCCTTCGGGATATCTGCCGAGCTGCACGAGCGCGGACCCATAGTAGAACTTCACCTGGCCGGATGACGGCATTGTCTGGACTGCTTTTTGAAAGAACTGTATCGCTTCAGGGCTCCGCCCCATATAGGTAAGGTTCGTTCCGAGCTTGAAATAGTATTCGAAGATGACGTCCTTCAGGCTGAAGGAAACGGCGATGCAAGAGAAAATGAGCGAGAGCGCAACATACGGCGCCACGGCGAGGCGTGAAGGGCGTGGAGCAGGACGGCCCTTCGGCTTAACGGGGGCCTTTCCGACGGATGCATTCGGCAGCGAGAGGAGTATCGCGGCCATGGCCCAAAAGGCGACCCTGGTCGGCACGACGTGGAAAGAGATGGAGGCGAAAGCATCCGTCATAACGGCGATGATCCCCGAGACAAGCATCACGTTCATGGCGGCCGCCGATGGCGCGAGCTTTCTGACGTTCCTAAACGCAAGGCGCATCGTCCAACCGCAGAAAAAGATGAAGAAACAGAGGCCGGGGATGCCCGTCTCCACGGCGAGTTGCAGGTATTCGTTGTGGGGCTCGTTCATTTTCTCTGTGAGGTTCCAATAGGAGAGGGGGTCGAGCGTCTTAATATACTCGGCCAGCGTGGGCAGGAAGAGGAATTTGAACGTGCCGGGCCCGCCGCCGAGGATCGGGCGCTGGGCGATCATTTGTAACGACAGCCGCCACGCCAAAAACCGGTAGTTCAATGACGCCGATGCCCCCTTCAGCCGGCCAAAGAGCTCCTGAGCAATCTGCGGTTTGGTGGTTGCAACGATGGCGAACAAGAGCGCAAAAATAAGGAGTGCGATTCCACCGGTGATCAGGACCTCCCTCGCGTTCCCCCTCGCATACCAGATAGCGAATACCGCAAGGCCGGCTGCCGCAGCGATCCACGACCCCCTGGCCCCGGTGAGAATGAGGCAGGTAATGACGGCGGCGAGGCATGCGATCAGAACCGCGCGACGCAATCCCTTACAGATGCAACCGGCGCCGAACAGCAACGGACAGGTTAGGGAGAGATAGCTCGCCAACTGATTGGCGTTGCCGAACGTGCCCAGGATGCTCCCTCGAGCGACCAGTACCTCGGCCTGGGACAGGCTCTCTTTGACCCTGCCTTCGTAAAGCAACTTGATGCCGAGCCGCTCGGGAATGCCATATAAGGCCTCGACCACTCCCATTGCGGCGATGACGCCGATGAGCGGGAGGGCCTGCGAGCGACCTTCGACGTTCCTCGTAACGATGAAGAAAAACGCAACTATGCTGGCCGAATAGATCAACTCGCGCATGCTCTCCAGGCGGTCGAGAGAGCACGCGCTGGAGACAGCCTCCCATGCGAGCCAGGCAAGCAGCAACATGTCCAGCGGCGTCCTGCGGGACGTCAGTCGCTCGGGTGACACAACCATCTGGAGCGAGAAGAGAACGATGAGCGTAGAGACGGCGACCTGGAAGAAAACCCTCTTGGGGGTGGCAAAGGAGTTCTGGGTCTGGCTGGAGTAGATGAGCGGGAGCGCGATGAGAATGATGATCAATCCCGCTCTGATAACTCGTGAGAATAGGCTATCCAATGGTCACCTTCCTGGTTGAGGCGTCCGACTCCGGGAGTATGCCGTGGGATACGGACGCCGTTCACCCCTCGAACTTATCGTCATCATCGAGCTCCCGCTTGATCTCGTCTAAGGCCTTGTGCACCTCTCTCACGATCCTCGAGAGCAGCCGTGCTATCTCCGGCAACCGCCGTGGGCCGAATAGTAGCAGGGCTACAAGAAAAATAATCGCGAGCTCTTGAATACCGACGTTCATGGGAACTACAGCCTAAAGTTGAAAGTGTAAAGTATAAAGCACCTTGGGACTACGGCCCAAGGTTTAAAATGTAAAGCAGGCCTTCATTGATTGCTTTCAACCTACAACTTTTTGCTTTCTACTGTTTTTACTACTCCTCAGCCCAATCCAGCATCATCACCCGGACCATCTCGCCGGAGCGCACTACTGTTTTTCTCGCCGGCACGATGATGAGCCCGTCAGCCTTCACCATGGAAGTGAGGATCCCCGATCCCTGCCGGCCGACGGGAGATGCATGGTATCGCCCTCCCCTCTTCCAAACGCTCGCACGGACGAGGTGCACGCGGTCGGGGGGTTTATCGATGCGCCGCTCACAGCATGCCGTGATTACCGGCTTGCTGAGCTTGGTGCGCCCCGCCATCTTGAGGATAGCGGGCCGGACGAACTGTTCGAAGGATACGATCGCCGAAACGGGGTTGCCTGGGAGGCCGAAAACGGGCGTGCCCTTCACGAGGGCGAATGCGAAGGGCTTCCCAGGTTTAATGCGCACCTGCCAGAAATTCACGCAGGTGCCGAGCTTTGAGAGGGTGGTTTTCACGATGTCGTACTCGCCCACGGACACACCGCCCGAGGTAACGACAAGGTCGCACGCGGCCGCGGCGACGATGCGCGCCCCCAGCGCGCGCTCGTTATCGCGCACCAAGCCCATATCCACCGGCTCGGCGCCGTATTTCCTGATCAGTCCGATGAGCGACAAGTTGTTGCAGTTCCTGACCTGACCGGGACCGGGCGTACGTTCAACCTCGACAAGCTCGCTTCCCGTGGCGAGAATGGCGACGCGCGGGCGCTTGATGACGCGCACACGGGTTCGCCCCATGGCGCCGAGCATCCCCATCTCCTGCGGCCTGACGAGCGCGCCCTTAGGCAGGACGCGTTCTCCGCGCTTCACGTCTTCGCCTGAGCGCCGCACGTTCTCTCCCCGCCGCACCTGGGCGAAGCAGAGAACAGACCCGTTCTTTTCCCCGGAATCCTCCGCGATCAGAACCGCGTCAGCCCCCAGAGGGAGAGGGGCGCCGGTCATGATCTTCGTCGCCTGGCCGGGGCCGATGCGTCTCTTCGGGACCGTCCCCGCGGGGACGGTCTCAAGAAGGCTGAGTATGCGGGGGCGTTTCCTCGATGCGCCGGTGGTATCGGAGCTTCTCCCGGCGTACCCGTCCATGCCGGAGTTGGTGAAGGGCGGTATGTCGTTTGGCGCGCGGACGTCCTCGGCAAGGACGAGACCCAGGGCCTCTTCGGTGGGCACTACGGTTTCCCGACCTACTGTGATATGATTAAGAATGAATGTAAGTGCTTCGCGTACAGAAATCATAACGTCCGGTCGATGGCGACGGCTTGGCACAGTTGAGATAAAATTCTAACATGTCGTCCCCATAGCGCCAACGGGTAAGATTGGCACACCCCCGAAGGGCGACCCTTCGGGGCGTGGTAAAAAATCGATAATGCAGTTATTGTAATGGGGAAGAGTATGCGTATGAACATGGGAAGAGGCTTGGTAATCCTTGGCGCCGCGATGATCGTGGCCGCGGCTGTGTGCGTCTTCAGGCCGCGCGAGTGGCACACGACTGTTCCCGCCATGGGGACCCATGCCGTCGTGACGATCGTGGGGACGCCGTTTGACGCCATGACCGGCAGGATACGCCGCATCGAAGCCGCCGTGATCGATGAGATTATGGCGGTTGAACGGTTGATGAGCATTTACAGGCCTGACAGCGATGTGGCCCGCCTGAACCGGAACGCCGCCGGCAAAGAGATCGAGATAGATCCGCGCACCTTTGAGGCACTTAATGCTGCAATTGAATCGTCAAGGCTTAGCGGGGGGGCGTTTAACGTTTTCATTCTTACCTCGGAGCAACTCTGGGGATTCAAAACCGGCCATGCGCACAGGGTGCCTCCTCCCCAGAAGGTTGAAATGCCCCCGGCTGACGGCTCGGAGATCTCACTGAGGGAGGCGGGTGGAAAACATTTTGCCAGGTTGCTCAAGGAGGAGATGAAAATCGACCTGGGCGGCATTGCCGCCGGCTATGCGGTGGACAGGGTGGTCAAGGTTTTACGGGGCATGAACGCGCGCGGCGCCCTCGTGGATATCGGGGGTGATTGTTACTGCCTGAGGATGAGCGCTAGTGGCACGCCATGGAGGGTAGCGGTCCGGCATCCCCGTGGGGGGGGGGCGCTGACAGTGCTGGAGCTCTCAGACAGGGCGGTCACAACATCGGGAGACTATGAAGACTTTTTCATGGAGAACGGGAAGCGGTACAGCCACATATTCGACCCGCGCTCCGGAAGGCCCGCCGAGAGCGGCGTCATCAGCGCCACGGTTATATCGAACACGTGCACGATGGCGGATGCGCTGGCGACGGCGCTGGTGGTGATGGGGAAGGACGAGGGACTCAAACTCGTCAGGCGCTTGCCGTCCACCGAGTGCATATTGGTGACGGAGGAGGAAGGTAAGCTGAACGTGATCCGGTCGTCGGATGATTTATGTAACCACTGAGGACATTGAGATTAACTACAGCAAAAACAGGTTTTCCGATGTTTTATCCACGGATTGCAACGGCGGAGAAAAGCCGAAAGTTAAAGGTTTAAAGTACAGTTGCATGCTTTTGCTTTTAGCTTTAAACCTTCGGCTGTTTTTGCATCCGTGCTCATCCCCAGAAGGGGCCCCTTTGGGGAGTGGTTGAAATTAACATATGCCTTCAACTTTAAACCTTCAACCTTCGATCTGTTTCAACCATGCCTGATCTGATAACCCATCTTTGCACCGCGCAGATCGCGCGGCGGATGTTCCGCCGCATCTCCTTCCCCCTGCTTGCGCTCGGGGTGATCCTGCCGGATCTCCTCTCGCGGCCCTTCCACATTCTCTTTCCGGCCACCTACTGGTTTGTAGTACCCCTGCATTCGCCCCTCGTCTGTCTGTGCTACTGCGCCGCGATCAGCATGCTTTTTTCGCGCAGGATCAGGAGCGCATGCTTCCTCGCGCTGTGCGCGGGTGTGGTCTTACACCTTGCCGTTGATGCACTCCAAGATCAGGTCGAGCCCACGTACTTCTGGCTGTTCCCATTCTCCTGGAAAAGCTGGTGGGTGGGGCTCTTCTGGCCCGAGCAGGCGCTTTACTTCTTGCCGGTCACCATCATACTCACGGCGCTCATATCAGCACGAAGGAGTGCCACCAGGGTTATTTGACCTCGGAGAGAGATTCCCGGGCGGCTTTGATGGTCATCTGGATGTCGCGGTCGGTGTGCGCTGTGGCGAGGAAGCAGGATTCGAACTGCGATGGCGGGAAAAACACATTGCGATCGAGCATCGCGTGGAAGAAGCGCGCATACCTTGCGCGATCCGATCGCTCAGCCGACGCCCAGTCGGTGACGGGGCCTTCGGTGAAGAAGAGCGTCAGCATCGAGCCCACTCTGGAGACAAAAGAAGGGATCCCCGACTCCCGGCACGCGCACGCCAGGCCCGCAGCAAGCCGTTCCGCCTTCTCTTCCAGTTGCGCATACAGCTTCCGGTTTGAAAGGAGCGCGAGGGTTGCCGTTCCCGCCGCCACGGCGAGTGGATTTCCCGAGAGGGTTCCAGCCTGATAAACCGGCCCCTGGGGCGCGAGAAGATCCATAATCTCCCTCCTCCCGCCAAACGCTCCTATGGGCAGGCCGCCGCCGATGATCTTGCCGAGCACGGTGAGGTCGGGAGTGACGCCGTAAAGCTCCTGCGCGCCGCCATAGGCGACGCGAAAGCCGGTGATGACCTCGTCAAAAATGAGCAGGGCGCCGTGTGCGCGCGCCAGCGCCTTGAGTCTATGGAGAAATCCCTCCGAGGGGGGAACGACACCCATGTTTCCGGCGATAGGCTCGATGATGACACATGCAATGGAATCGCCCTCCTTGCTCATGATCGATTCCACGGCATCTGGGTCGTTATACGGGAGCACGATCGTCTCCCGCGCGAAAGACGCCGGCAGTCCGGCGCCGTCGGGGAGCCCGAATGTGGCCATGCCCGACCCGCCCTTGGCCAGGAGACCGTCGGCGTGGCCATGGTAGCAGCCGGAGAACTTGACGATCCTGTCTCTGCCGGTAAAGCCGCGTGCGAGGCGAATCGCCGACATCGCCGCTTCCGTTCCGGAACTCGTCAGGCGGATCTTCTCGATCGAAGGGAACGCCTTGATGATCGTCTCGGCGAACGCTACCTCGCCGGGCGTGGGTGCGCCGTAGGTTGTGCCTCGCCGGATTGCCTCTTCGATCGCGGCGAGTACGACCGGATGGGCGTGGCCGAGTATGAGCGGCCCCCACGAACAGACGTAGTCCAGGAGTTCGCGGCCGTCGGTAGCGCACAATCGGCTTCCACGCGCGGAGGCGACGAAGAACGGTTCGCCACCCACGGCGCCGAACGCCCTGACCGGTGAGTTGACCCCACCCGGGATTGTGGCGAGGGCGCGCCGCCATAGTTCGTTGTCAGCGTTCATCGAAAGAGCATTATACACGCGTGAGCGCTCGATCTCAAGCGGGAGGCTAAAAACGATCATGTAGAACAATCGATGACTCTCGATGCATAACCCCACGAATAATGCCATCCTCACCCATCAGGAAAGGTGCAAAGTCCGCACTCTCCGCGTTCGGCATCAGGAATCTTGCGGCGATTCGAACATTGACGGGCGGGCGACGATCGGCTAAAATGCATCCCATAATCAGTGGGGGAAGCGCAATTCTTATCAGGGAGGGGACATGGCAACCAAGGGCGGCGCGTTTCAAAAAATGCATCTTGAAGAGATCGAGCAGCGTGCCTGGATCTTCTACAACCTGAATCGCAGCAGGGAGTACGCGCGGAAGCGCATCGTCGAGAATCTGCGGTGGGAATTCGAATCCTTGCCCTCTCCCCTCCTGGAAAAAAAGGTTGATGAGATTATCAACCTTGTATACAAGAAGTAACACCGGACCCATCGTAACGGTTTGAGAGAGTTTCAATCTCGCCTCATATAGTCGTGAGCCGAAACCTGTTGTTCGGCGCTCCATTACGAACCTGATTGAAATGCATCTCTTCTACGCTTCGTTTTCATTGTAGAAACCACAACCCTTTTGAACCTCGATGATCATCGACCTACACGTCCATACAAAGGCCTCAGACGGCCTATATCCGGCAGCCGACATCGTCGCCATGGCGGAGAGGGCCGGGGTATCCGTTCTCGGTATAACCGATCATGACACCGTGCACGGCGTCGACGATGCGCTGGCCGCCGCGGCGGAAAAGAAACTGGAGATTGTCCCCGGAGTCGAGATCAACGCCTACAACGGAGACGACGAGTATCACATCCTCGGCTATTTCATCGATCACAGGGATGGCGACTTACGGAATGCCCTCGAGGAGCTGAGGGTCGCGAGGATACGGCGCATGCACCGCATCGTTTCCAAACTCGGACTGATCGGCATAACCGTGGACCCCTCCGAGATCCTAGCGCTCGCCGGATCGGGCACCGTCGGCCGGCCGCACATTGCGCAGATTCTCGTCAAGATGGGCTATGCCGCCTCGGTCCGTGACGCGTTTGACAGATACATCGGCGAAGGGAAACCCGCCTATGCCCCCCGATCAAAACTCACGCCGCTTGAGGCGATAGAGATCATCACCAAAGCCGGCGGGGTCGCGGCGCTCGCCCACCCGGGGCTCTGGCGCGCAGATGAACTGATCCCCCAGCTCGCGGCATGGGGGATCGTCGGCATTGAGGTGTATTCACCCGATCACACGGCCGCTCAGGTCGCGCACTATTCGGACATCGCACGAAATCTCAACCTGATCGCGCTGGGGGGGAGCGACTTCCATGGATGGGGCGATCCCTCGGGGAATAGAATCGGCACGTCCGCCACGCCACCCGACGAGTTCGCCCGCCTCCGTGACGCGGCGAGCGCGAATAAAAATACGAAGAAACCAGAGAGCGGGAGGCACAGCGATTACGATTCTCACAAAGAGTAAAAGAGAACAAGAGATAATGGGACAGTTATGGGGGGCTTACGTCTGGCGTTCGTTCCCTTTCTCTCTTTTACTCTTTGTAAAAAATTGTTTCTCCCCCAAAGGGGCGTGCTCTCTGTGTCTCTGTGGTAAAAACCCCTGTTTTAGCCTGATCTATTCATCAACTTTGATCGGCCGATAAATACTTACTGTAGCGCAGATAGTTAATCAAAATTGTTAGAGAAAGCGGAGGTCTCATCATGAAAAATGAAAGTTTTCTCCTCACCGTCTCGGCGACGTTCGACGCCGCCCACAGCATACGGTCATCGGGAAGTATCTGCGAGAAGCTCCACGGTCATAGCTGGAGGATCGAGGCCGCGTTCTCCGGTCCCATCGGCCCGGATGGGGTCGTGCGGGACTTTCTTGAGCTCGATCGCGACATCAGAAGAGCCGTTATTTCCAAGCTGGACCATTCCAACCTAAACGATCTCTTTGACATACCGACCACCGAGTTGATCTGCCGATGGATATGGACCCAGCTCTCGCCGCTCGGGGTTGTCGAGCTGCGGCTCTGGGAAACCCCATCATTTTCCGTTACTTATAGAGGAGAGGAATAACCAGGTGAAGCGATATACTAAATGGGACGTCGGGCGATTTCTCCTTGTCGCCATCCTCTGCGCGTCTGCTATCCCTTGCTTCGCGTCCTCGAAAGATGCCCAGACGGCGGAGGATTACGTTCAAAAACTGCGGGCGCTGACCGGGCGGGTGGTCAAGGGCGACATGGAGACCCGAAGGACCACCGCCAAGCTCCTGAGGGATATGGGAAAACCGGTCCTCCAGTACCTCGACTCCGAACTGGGAGCCCCCGAGCCGGAGCGCCGACGCCAGGCCGCATTTGTCATCGGCGAGATCGGGACCCCCGCCGGGCGCGGCTCTCTCACATCGGCGCTCAAGGACCGCGACGGAACGGTGAGGGCAGCGGCAGTGAGCGCCCTCGGAAAACTCGGGGAAAAGGAGTCGGCGCAGGAAATCGCGGCAATGCTCACCGACCGTGACGAACGGGTCCGAGCGGAATCGGCGCGTGTGCTCGGCGAGCTGCGAGCGACGGGTCACGTCGAACAGATCGAACGGCTGCTATGTGACCCGAGCGAAAAGGTGCGGTCAAACGCCATCCAGGCGGTCGGCAACCTGAGAGACCGGAATGCAGTCACTTCTCTTTTTCACGCGCTCGATTCACCGTCTGCGGGGATCAGGAACAACGCCGCCATCGCCCTCGGAAAAATCGGCGATCCCTCGGCGCTGCCCGGGATACGAAAGGCCCTGGCGGATAGCGATCAGTGGGTGCGCAGCTCCGCGGCGGCGGCGCTTGGAGCAATGGGCGACGAAGAGGCTATCCCATCCCTCATCAAGGCGACCGCTGACAAGAATCCTTACGTACGGGGATCGGCCGTAGCCGCGCTTGGCGCATTGAAATCGCAATCGGCGATCGCGCCGCTCTGCGCGCTCCTTGACGACCAGTCGCCGAGCGGATTCTTCATTCTCGAACCGTACCGGCAGACGGAAGTGCGCGAGGAGGCCGCCGAGGCCCTCGGCACGATCACCGGACTCTCCCAGGGATTTTCCAAAACCGCGGGAACCTCCGAGAGGGAAGAGGCGCTCATGAAATGGCAGGCATGGTGCGCCGAAAAAATGCCCACCCCGACGCCGGCGAAATAAGGATTAAGGACTAAGTGGTAAGGAATAAGAACTGAACCGCCCATTGCTTAATCCTTAATCCTGCCGCACAGGCCGCATTTTTTAGTTGTGAGATTGCAAGCTTCTTTAGTACGCTGATTGATTTGCGATATTCATGTCAGATCAACAACAGGAGGATGACAATGTCAAAAACCAAACAAGCAGTGCTTAAGCTCGCGAAAGAGCACAATGTCAGGTTCATCAGGCTCTGGTTCGCCGACGTCCTCGGACGCCTCAAGGGATTCGCCATTACCCGTTCAGAGCTGGAAGAGGCGATGGAAAGCGGCATGGGGTTCGACGGCTCGTCGATCGAGGGTTTCGCCAGGATCGAGGAGAGCGACATGATCGCCATGCCCGACCCGAACACCTTCGGCATCCTCCCCTGGCGGCCCAAGGACGGCGGGGCGGAGGCGAAGATGTTCTGTGACATCCTGCAACCAGACGGGAGTCCATACGAGGGCGATCCCCGCCACGTCCTGAAGCGGGCGCTGAAGCGCGCCGCCGACATGGGATACACCTACATGGTGGGCCCGGAGCTGGAATACTTCTATTTCCAGGACGCCAAGGATCTGAAACCGCTGGACAACGGCGGCTACTTCGACATGGCGCCCCTCGACCTCGGCGCCGATCTCCGCCGAGAAACGATACAAATACTCGAAGACATGGGCATCGCGGTGGAATACGACCACCATGAGGTGGCCCCAAGCCAGCACGAGATCGACCTGCGTTACACCGAGGCACTGGCGATGGCCGACAATGCCATGGTCTATCGCCTGGTCGTCAAGGATGTGGCCAGGGGTAGAGGGGTGTACGCCACGTTCATGCCGAAACCGGTGGAGGGCCAGAACGGGAGCGGGATGCACGTCCACCAATCACTATGCACGCGGGACGGCCGGAACGCCTTTTTCGACAAGAAAGACCCCTATCACCTCTCGTCCATCGCAAAGTCATATACGGCAGGCATCCTGCGTCATGCGCAAGAGTTTTGCGTCATCACGAATCAGTGGATCAACTCCTATAAGAGACTCGTCCCCGGCTACGAGGCGCCCGTGTACATTTCATGGGCCCAGCGTAACCGGTCGGCGATGGTACGCGTGCCGATGTATAAGCCCGGGAAGGAAAAGGCGACACGGATCGAGTTCCGCGCCCCCGACCCGGCTTGCAACCCCTATCTCGCCTTCGCGGTGATGCTCTCCGCCGGGCTCGAGGGTATCGAGAAGAAATATCCCCTCTCACCGCCCGTGGAAGAGGACATCTTCGAGTTCAACGAGGAGGAGCGCGCCAAGGCCGGGATCGACACGCTCCCTGGGAGCCTCTATGCCGCCACCGACGAGGCAGAGAAGAGCGATTTCCTGCGCAAGGTGCTCGGCGATCACATCCACTCAAAGATCGTCGAGAACAAGAAGATCGAGTGGGACCGTTACCGCCTCCATGTCTCCCATTACGAGATCGACAAGTACCTGGGAATAATGTAACGGGCCTCACGATCGCGCTGCAGGAAACGGCATAAGCCACGAGAGGACGGCGGTGGCTACCGGGAAGAAGATCCTCGTCTCCTGCCGGAAGAATACCGCTGCAATCACAGCGCCCACGGCGAGCAATACCGTCGCCCCGAGCGCTGCGGTCATCCTGCGCCATCCCCTAAGACGAGCTGTGGCGAATGGGATCCCGATGATCAAAGCAACCTCGATGAACCCCACACCCCGCGATCTTCTGAGATAATCGTTCCGCAATGCATTCTCCACGGCGGTCGCCTGAATGACGGCCTCCGGTATGGATAGGGCGGCCCGGGTGCGGAGCCGGCTGCGGTCCGAACCGATGATGACGATTTTCCCTGAGAAATGGCCGGGGCTGAGCTTCCCCACAAGCAGATCGGCGGCGGAACATACCATTATCCCACCCGCATATTCCTGGAATAGCAGCCGGCCTTTCGGATCGGTGCCGATGCGAAGACCGTCCATCTCCAGCCCCTCGACGGCCTCCCCTTTCAACTTCAGCGTGACTCGGCGAGCCCCCAGTGATACGGCGAGCAGGGCGACGGTGAACCCCTGATATGGAGCATCGTTCGCCCACGCTACGAGGGGAACGGCCCTTGTGATACCGTCAGCGCCAGGGATGACGCTGGAAAAGCCGCTCCCCAGAGCAACATCCACCGCACGGATATTAACGCACTCGATCGACGCCTGGGGCGAAGGATTCCAGTGCCGGGGCTTCCCCCATGGATTGGTGCTGAACCGGACCCGCGATTTTTCGACGACGGACAGGCTCCTCCCGGCATCCCCTCCCCTCCCAAATGCCACCCCGTAACCCATGACCGTTTTACCGGCGTTGCGCACAGCACGCTCAAACGTTGCGTCCGCGCCGGGAAGGCACTCGCATACCCCGATCGCACGAGGCTTCTCTCGCGCCACCGAAGTAATGATGCCGGCAATAGTCTGTGTACTCTCATCGCCGGTGAGGATGACACAAGTGGAAGGAGCGGAGCCGAGGACCAGAGCGCGCCCGAGTAGGAGATCCTGAACCCTCCACTCGCATGCCATGAGGAAACCGGGAGTGCGCCAGTAGAGCGCGAGCACGATGGCGGAGAGGATGAGGGGGACTAAAAATCGTCCGGGTCTTGGGGTTTTGGCAGAGGACATAGGCTTCGCCGCTTCGCTACATTGCAAATTGGAAATTGGAAATTTTAAATTGGGGATGCGGCATTCCAGCCTGCCCCGACTTTTGAAATTTACAATTTACGATTTGATATTTACAATTCGGCGCAGCCGCTTCGCTCCTCGCAATTGCAGCCTATTTCTTCCCTTCGAGGATCTTCTCTATCTCCGTCCTGACCCGTTCCCAGTCTTTATTCGAGTTGGGTGCGACCGTGATCGCCTTTATGCCGCAATTTGTATAGACCTCGGTGTCACTGCCGCGGTCTCCCACGCCGAAGAGGACGTCGGCCTTTTCCTGGATTTCCTTTATCGTCTCGATCTTATAGTCGATGGTCTTTCTGAAACCCTTCCGGTGATAGACCCACTTCCCCTTGGGGAACTTATTGTCATCAAGCCACTTCATCGACGCCTTGAGGCAACCCTGGCTGCGGGAGCTCACATAGTAGATGTCGACGCCCTGGGCGCTCACCCAGTTAAGAACATCGCGGGATTTCTCGATCGGCTTGTCCATGGCGATCAGCTCAGGAGAAAAGTAGGCCTTGTAGTATTCATTCTTGCCCTTTCCCTTCGGGTGCTCCGCTTCCGCCTTTGCGCGCCGGGCCGACTCGTCGGCGATGGTGCCGTCCATGTCAATCACGCACGCCCTCGGCTTGACCGTCGTCGCGGCCTTGGGCGATTTTTCTTCCTGCGCCCACAGATTGCCGCCCGCCGCTACCATCAAGGCGAACGTCAGCAGTGCGACATACATGCTCCGATAATGTTTCTTCACGGATCCTCCCTCGTTAAGAAATGCCTAACTACTTCGCGTGAATACGTTACCCACAATAGCACAATGACCACAGGCAGGAAAAGAGTCTTTCTTGAAAGTCGCCTCTCCTCATCCCCGGGGGTGGAACTTCTTATGGATGCTCTTGAGCCTATCCTTGTCCACGTGCGTGTAGGTCTGGGTGGTGGAAATGTCCGCATGTCCGAGCATCTCCTGGACGATCCTCAAATCGGCCCCCCCTGAGAGGAGATGGGTGGCGAATGAATGCCTCAGCGTATGCGGGGTTATCCTCTTCCTAATCTTAGCGCGTTTCGCATAGCTCTTTATGATCTTCCAGAGCCCCTGGCGGGTGAACGGCTTCCCATGTCGCGTGAGAAGGAGGGTCTCCGAAGTCCTCAGGCGCAAAAAATGAGGCCTCGTCAACTTGAGGTAGCTATCCAGGGCCTTCCTGGCCACCCGCCCCAGGGGGACGATCCTCTCCTTGGACCCCTTTCCCATACATCGGATGTATCCCACCTCAAGATTGACGTCCCCGACCTTGAGGCCCGCCGCCTCCGACACTCTCACGCCGGTGGCATACATGAGCTCGATCAGGGCCCTGTCCCTCCTCCCATAGTGCGTCGTGGGGCGAGGGCTGTTGAGAAGCTGCTCGACCTCGTCAATGGAGAGGACCTCCGGCAGATGCTTCCATATCTTGGGAGATTCTATGACGTCGGTGATGTCCGCGCGCACGAAGCGATTTGAAGCGAGGAAACGGAAAAAAACTTTTATCGCGGCGAGGTTGCGGGAAAGCGATGTGGAGGATATGCCCCTCGACTTCTCAGCCATGAGATACGCCCCGATAATGTCTCTCGTCGCGTCGTCGAGGGATTTCACTCCCCTGGCATTCAGGAACTTTATGAATCTGGCGATATCGCTTTTGTATGCGTCGAGGGTGTGGGGCGATAATCCCCTCTCCACGTTCAGATAGTTTATGAACTCATCCAAGAGAACCTGCATGCCCCCTCCGAAAAAATCCCAAATCCCAATATTGAGAATGACAAATACCCCGCCTAACAACCGGCCTCGTCCCAAAGGGATCCCTTCGGGAAAGAGGCCCCTTTGGGGCGGGCAGGCAAATGACAAATGTCAAAACACAATGAAGTTTTGTCATTTGTCATTAACCATAAAAGGATTATGCCTCTTCTCTCTCCCGAGCGTCGTCTCGGGCCCGTGTCCGGGGAGTATGCGCGTCCGGTCGGGGAGCGGCATGATCCTCGTCCTAATCGAATCCATCAGAGCCTCATACGACCCGCCAGGGAGGTCCGTCCTGCCCACCGAATCTTGAAATACCGTGTCCCCGCTGAAGAGGAGAGGGGCTTCATTACCCTGTCCTTCGCACCAGAGGCAAATGCCTCCTTGGGTGTGGCCGGGGGTGTGGATCACCTTGAGGGCAAGCTTTCCGACCTTGATTTCGTCTCCACCATGAAGCAACTTGTCGGGGGGCGGCGACGGATCGAGGAACAGGCCGATGAGGCTGCCGAGCATACCTGACTGGGCGAGCGCTGGCGCGTCGGCCTCGTGCAGCAGAAGGGGGATATTATAACGTTTCTTTAGCTCCGCATTTGCCCCGACATGGTCGGGGTGTGCGTGCGTATTGACGATCGCGACGGGTTTCAAACCGCCGTCCTCCATGCACCGGATAATCTCCCGCGCGTCCCCGCCGGGGTCTATGATCGCGGTCTCGCGCGTCGCCGCATCGCTCACGAGATAGCAGTTGGCCTGTAGGGGGCCGACGACGAGCTTCTTAATCAGCGCTGAACCCATGTCTGTTTCCATGCCGTATAGTATATTCTGAACCGTGAGAAAAATCACCAGGGCCTTCATTACGCGATCTTCTTAACTCCGCCTCCTCCGCCACAGGAGCGGGGCCATGAGTATGACGATCCCCAGCACACCGAGCGAGTAGCCGAAGAGCTGCGTGATGATGTGGGCGGAGACGCCGGAGAGGGCGGCAAGCTCCCGCGGGTAGCCGAGGAGATAAAACGTTCCAGTCCAGACACCCTCATAGAGGCCGAAGCCGCCTATGCCGCTGAGCGGCGTGCTCGCGGAGAATTCGGCCAGGGACGCGCCGAGGAAGACCGGCCAATACCCGATCGCGCGGAGAGTGTATTTATCCGGATCGATGGGGTTTAAGATCGCATAGACGAGGAAAGCGATGCAACCGTACTTGAGGACGCGGATAAAGAAGGAAAGAACGATCAGCCGCATCAGGATCCCCTTATGGTAAATCGCCCTGATCTGTATTGCGGATAGATCGAGTTTCTCCTTTATAGTAACCGCCTTACGCCACATCGGTACGATCCTTGCCATAAGCCGCCCGACTACGCTCACAATTTGCGGCAGATACGATAACGCCGCGATGGTCGCGATGAAAAAAAGCGACGCGACGGCGGCGAGCATGCCGATAGATATTCCCAGCCGCGCCGCCCCCACAACCATGACTCCGAGCGCGATGAGCGGCGCCATGACGACCAGATCGAGGACAAAGGCTATGGCCCAGACGGATGTCCCAACCTCCACCGGGAACCCGAAGCGGGCCTTGAGGATTACGACGTAGACCAACGACCCCACCCGCGCGGGGAGGAGGTCGGCGAAGAGATTCCTCACGAGCGTAACTAGGAACATCTGGCCGCCGCTGATCCGTACATCCGTTTCCGCCGCACGCACGAGGATGAGATACCGGACGTTCCGCAGCACGGTTGAGGCGAGGCCGACAGCCATATATGCGACTATCCCCGCCGGCGCCGCACTCCTGATCGAGTCGACGATCTCAGCCGGCCTAACAAAGGTGAACAGGCAGGCGAAGACCGCGCAGCTCACGACCGCAGACGCAGCCAGATACCATACGTTCTTCTTGGCGGTTCTTTCCATCGAGTCCTACAAACCACCTCAACAAAACCACATCCCAACAGCTATCCCTTGACCGCTTATTCTCTTTTACTCTTTGTAAAACAGCTTCACTGCTTCTCTCCGTGCCCTCTGTGATTATTTCTCTGTGTGCTCTGTGGTTACACATTCCCCCCTTGCCATTTGCCCTTGTCAAACACGCACGCCCCGTCCAGGGCAAACGCCTGCCTTCCATATCCCCTGAGTATCGCCGTCCGAAGCCCCGTGCGGAACGTGCGGCACCAACGGCACCGCCCATCCCTTCCCCGCCCCTTGATGCGCAACTCCATCTTCTGTCTTTCGATCGCCCTGAGATCTATCGATGCGCCCATGGGCTTTGCCCTGTGAGTGGCCCACGCCTGCATGACCCGCACGAGCGAATACACCGCCGCCGTCGGGATCGGGAGCACCCAGCGGCACCCCTGGCCGTTCAGCGACGCACCCACAAAATGCATACACAGGACTATTGCATCTTTGCCACCATCCGGAGAACCGGTCGGCGCCAGATCGGTAGACGGGTATGGCAACTCTTTCACGCCCGCGCTATTGAACCGGATACGGATGGCCTCCCTTTTTTCGCCGATCCCAAGCACCGTGCCGATTCCGTACGCGCGATGTTCGATGCACGCCCCTACTGCAACGGCCGTTTCCATGCGGCACCTCCTTTTACTACTAATAGACGAAGTGACCGCAAGTTTTATTCCGAATATTTTTTATCCTCGAATGGTATTTGTCATTTGGGGTCTATCACTTGGGTTTTGTCATTTGTCATTTGGGATTTGGGATTTGTCCCCCCATACACCCCCCTTGCCTCTCTCGCCAAAGACGCCGGGAGGGGCGGCGCGGTACCGCCGGCAGCGGCTCGCGAGGCGTCGAGTACGGCCCTGGCGCAGGCGGGGCAGGCGCAGAAATGTTGGAGGAGCTGTTTCTTACGATAAAGGGGCACGCCCCCCTCGACATAGAGGGCCACCTCCTCCGCAGACGGGCAGGGGATGGATTCCTTCACCATCGATTGCGCCTCTGCATCCAATGCGGACTTAAGCGCAGTCCCCAACCGGTTGTGTTGGAGGGCAGCCTTTCCGCAGCGTGGGCAGCTCTCGACGTGGCGGCGCAGCTTGCCTGCCGATTCTATTTCCTCGCCGTCGAGGAACCTGGCGAGCAGTTTCCTATCGGGACATTCCATGGTCTTTTCCCTTCCATGATTAATAGACGTATCATACCGCCGTTTTATTCCAGTAAATCCGCAATATTTTTTATGCCTCTTTGGGCGAGCATCCGGTGGATTTTCGCGCGCGCGCTGAGAAGCAATTTGCCGACATCGTTCCCCGTGGTTCCCATGAGCGCAGCGATCTCCGCGTAGCGCCTCCCCTGCCAGTAGAACAGCGTCACGGCATCCCGCTCCTCGCGCGCGAGGCGCCTGACGCAATCCATCAAAACCTCGCCGCATTCATGCCGCGCGGCGCGGCCCGGCGCGCCCTCCCCGCTCCAGCGCCCTCTCTCCTCATGAGACGCCGCCCGGTTTACATGCGCGTCCAACGACTCGTATCGCGCCCCCTCCTTGTACATGCGTCCCCTGAAATAATCGACGCAGAGGCGCGATGTAATAGCGGCGAGATACGTCGCGAGCCCCGACCGGCCCTCCCACGCCCGCAACCTCCGCGCGCCGTCGCTCCAGAGGCCCTCGATGACATGGATGAAAAGCTCACGCACCTCCTGCTGTGTCCGCTGATAATTCCAGATGATGCGATAGATGAGGGCCCCGTACTCTTCCAAGAGGCGGTCCCACGACGCATCATCACCAGCGGCACAGAGGGCGATGAGCCGGCGGTCTTCCTCTAATTTGTCGCCTGCGTGCATCGTTTATGCGCCCTCCCTCGCACCGGCGCACTACATAATATCTACCGAAGTCCTCCCCGACCTGATGCACCCGTTCACCACTTCGCTGTCGTGAAACAGCGCCTGCGGCAGTGCAACAACACTTTCCAGCCTGCATCCCGCGCCAACGCGGCAGCCCTCACCGAGGACGACCGCCGGCCCGATCCTGCAACCCCGCTCGATCCGGCAACCCAGCCCAACAATGACCGGGGGGATAAACTCAACGCCGGGCATCTCGGTTTCGTAACCCGTATCTCTCTCCTGCCTAAGCAGGGATTCGCCATACCCCGGGCCCTCGCCGTGGAGAACGTCCATGTTCGCATCGAAGTAGCTCCGAACCGTTCCGATATCCCTCCAGTATCCGCTCGCACGGAAACCGTACACGCGCTCGCCCGCTTCGAGCATTGCCTTATAGCCATCCCGGTTGATGCACGAGAACCGTCCCTTGGGTAGATAATCGAATATCCTCCTGTTAAGCAGGTGAACGCCGGTGAATATAACGGGCGTGAGGCCCTCGCCAGGCTCCTTCGGGAGCATGCGCCTGATCCTCCCATCCCCGTCCATCTCAACCCGGCCGAATCCGGCCCCATCCTGCCAGTCCCGCACCACCATCGTCGCCACGGCGCCCCGCTCGACGTGACGGCTTATCGCGCCCGCCAAGTCCATGCCCAGCAGCGTATCCGCATTGATAAGGACGAACGGATCCTCATCGAAAAAATCCTCGACCTTCTTGAGCCCTCTCCCCGTCCCCAGTATCTCCGTCTCGACGGAATAGCTGATGCGGATGCAATCTCTGTAGCGGTCGCCGAGGCGGGAACGGATCGATCCGGCAAAATGATGGAGGTTGATGACGACGTCTGTCACGCCCGAGAGACGGAGCATTTCCAGAACGAACTCGATCTGGGGACGGTTCGCTATGGGGAGGAGCGGCTTGGGGATTTCGCCCGTGAAGGGTTTAAGCCGCGTGCCGAATCCGGCCGCAAGTATCATCGCTTTCACGTCGCTCCCCCTCCCATAACCCGATCCATTCACAGGCCACAGTAGAAATCCCAACCCCCAAAAGTTAGAGACGGAGAATGGGAGAAACGGTGATGGGGCGATTTTGAAACTTCAGAGTCGCCGATTCGCCCATTCTCCCACTCGCCGTTTTAAGATGCATGTGGCGTTCATCCCCCGAGGGGGTCCCTTTGGGACGCGGCAAAAATTAACCCGCTCTACCGCAACAGCGGGATGTGGCGCCCGAGAAGCCGCGCGCACTCCCGCATGAAATCGAATCTCGGGGCGTTCTCCTTCACGTAAGCAAACGTCGGCGCAAGGTATCCGAGATAGCGCTCGTTTCGCCTGGCAACCGCCATGTATCCGAACGTCCCGCATGCCTTCAGGTTCCGCTGGAGGCTCATGAGGTCGAACTGCTCGATAAACAGATCCCCGTCATGCCATGAGATCCCCTTTTCAGCGCTCTCGCGGAGATAATAATCCACCATCCGCTCGCGGAACGCTCCGTCCAGCGCCACGTAGGAATCCCGGAGAAGCGAGGCGAGATCGTACTGGCACGGCCCCATCCGCGCGTCCTGGAAATCGACGAGCCTTAGCGCGTTGTCCACCACCATCAGGTTGCGGCTATGGTAGTCGCGGTGGTTGAGCACGCGGGGCAGCGCCGCGAGCCGGGCCGCAAGAATGGCGAATCCCTCCCGTATCGCCTCACGCTCGCCTTCTCCTAGACGCGCCTTATAAAACCCCTCCACGGTGTGCAGGAGAAAGAAGTCGAGTTCCTCCATCAGTTTTTTTTGATCGAATGCGCGGCGGTACGCGACGCAGTCACGGCGGAGGATGGCGCCAGAAATCTGTATGGCGAGCAACTCGTCGATCGCGACGCGATAGAAATGCGCTAGCGTCTCCTCATCCGCCCCACGCAGCCGTTCCTCGAGCGTGAGGTCGCCGACGTCCTCCATGAGGATTATGCCATTGTCTTCGTCATACTCATAAATTTCGGGAACGGCGGCTCCGCACGCCGAGAGATGGTCTCTCACCTCGACGAACGTCCGGTCCTCCTCCGGCTGGAATTCGTCACGCACCATCATGACCGCGCTCCCCGCCCGATACGGGACCCTATAGAACGCGCGAAGCGACGCATCCCCCGCGAGGCGGACGATACGGTCCGGCGCAATCGCGCTGCGCTTCAGAAAGCGCTCGATCCTGTCTTTTGGAGTTCTCACATCTTGCATAAGATCAACCTCGATGTAAACCACAGAGTGCACTGAGGAATGATCACAGAGGGCACAGAGCATTACAGCAGCAAAAGCAGTTTCCCCAGGGTTTTTATCCTCGGATCGCACGGCTTACACAGATCGAAAGGATGTTTAGAGCAACCAGAAACTTGAAACCATGAGCTGTAGCTCCAATCTGTGTGTATCGGTGTTTATCCGTGGTTAAAATTAATTTGCAATTAATCTCTCTGTGCTCTCCCCCGGAGGGGCCCATTGGGGGTGCGGCTCCTCTGTGTACTCTGTGGTTACCTTTAATCAGCCTGTTTTCCTTTGACTGCGGCATGGCAAATCACTATTATGATGCGTTTGAGGTTCGCACCGCCGCGACGTCGCGAAGGGGAACCGCCCGAGGAGCTTATCTTATCACCATCCACATACCATGACCAGCGTGATTAAACCGCCGCGCCTACGGCCCGGCGACACCATAGGAATCGCAGCGCCTGCGAGCGCGTTCGACGAGGATGCGTTCGCTCAAGGCATACGCCGCATCCAGGACGCGGGGTACCGTACCCTTTTTCATCCCGACATCTTCTCGCGCGGCAATTACCTGGCCGGCGCCGATGCGCGGCGCGCCGACGAGCTAAACCGCCTCTTTGCCGACCGCTCCATCAAAGCGATATTCTGCGCTCGCGGAGGTTATGGCTCGCAGAGAATCCTGCCGATGCTCGATAGCGCTACGATCAGGGAAAATCCCAAGATCTTCATGGGCTACAGCGACGTTACCGCCCTCCATTGTTACCTGCACAAAATCTGCGGGCTTGTGACGTTCCACGGCCCTCTCGTCACGGAGTTCGGCGCCATGGCTGAAGACGCTCCGCGCTCGATCTTGCATGCCCTCGGCAATCCGGCGCCATGGGGGAAACTCCCCTCGCCCCGCATCGAGGTGCTGAGATCGGGGCAATCGGAGGGGATCCTTCTAGGTGGCAGCCTCTCGGTATTCGCCTGCACCCTCGGCACGCCGTATGACCTCCCCACCGCCGGCGCCGTTCTTTTCTTCGAGGATCGGGGAGAGAAGCCGTACGCCATTGACCGGCTCTTCTCTCATATCAAATTGGCGGGCAAATTAGACGGGGCGGGAGGATTAATCCTCGGCCAATTCATCCCGCCTGAAGGCTGGGCGGGCAGGGCTGAGGACTACAGGGCTGAGATAAAACGGATCGTCCTCGATGCGGTCGGATCGAACCGGTTACCCATGCTCTTCAATTTCCCCGCCGGGCATTTCGCAAAAAACATCTGCTTCCCGCTCGGCGTGCGCGCGAGGATCGACGGCGAAAATGGGACGGTGACAATTACGGAGCCGTGCCTGACGGATTAAACAAAGTCACCACAGTAAATTAACCACGCATCGGGCGGATTGGAAGAGGCAGTTGGTGCATCCACGGATTGCACGGATTAAAAGAAATCTCTCGCGGCTAAATCCGCGTAATTTCCCGAAGGGATCCCGTTGGGACGTGGATAAAAACGCTGGAAGGCAGGCGGACACGATATCGGTGGTTAGGAGATAGATCGGTTTATACTCTTTTACTCTTTGTAAAAAAAGGATAATTCAAAATGAAAATTCACATGAGCGCGATATGCGGGATGGGGATGGGATCCCTCGCGCAGTTGCTTAAAGCAAGCCACCATGATGTGAGCGGCTCCGATGCGAGCTGCTATCCCCCCATGTCAACCCTTCTAACACAGGTCGGCATTAAGATCAAAAACGGGTTCGCCCCGGAGCATATAGACGAGGACACGGATCTCGTGATCATCGGGAACGCGGTGCGGCGCGATAATCCCGAGGTCGCGGAAACTTTGCGGCGGGGGCTGAAATACTTCTCGTTCCCGCAGGCGCTCGAAGAGCTGTATCTTATGGAACGGACGAGCGTCGTGGTAGCCGGAACGCATGGAAAAACGACCACCTCCTCGCTCATCGCCTGGATACTCCACGAGGCCGGCCTCTCCCCCGGCTTCCTGATCGGCGGGGTCCTTCGCAACTTCGACGCCAGCAGCGCGCTCGGGAGCGGGAAACACTTCGTCATCGAGGGGGACGAGTACCACACCGCCTTCTTCGATCGGGCGCCGAAATTTCTGCACTATCGCCCGCGCGTCGGCATCCTGACGAGCGTCGATTTCGACCACGCCGACATCTTCGGCGGGATCGATGACTGCGAGAAGGCGTTCGCGAAATTCGCCGAACTCATCCCCTGCGACGGCCGCCTCATCGCGTGCGGCGACAATCCCCGAGTCCGCAAGGTTTGCGCATGCGGCGCGCCGGTCGAATTCTATGGATTCGGGGACGGTTCTCAATGGCGGATTGCGGACTATCGCGCAGACGGCAACGGAGCATCATTCACGATAGTCTCGGACGGACGCGAACCGGTGAGGATAGACTCACCGCTCGCCGGCAGACACAACGCCCTCAACGCTACCGCGGCATTCGCCGCCGCTCACGGCCTGGGTGTTTCTCCAGCAAACATTCGCGGCGCGATCGCGAGCTACCGGGGAGTCAAGCGGCGGCAAGAGGTCCGCGGCGTCGTTGATGACATCGTCGTGATCGACGATTTCGCGCACCACCCCGCGGAGGTGCGGGAGACTATCGGCGCGCTAAAAGAGCGCTATAAGGGGAGAAGGCTCTGGGCGGTCTGGGAGCCCCGCACGAATTCGAGCCGCAGAAACTTTTTCCAGGATGACTATCCCACCGCTTTTCTCAAGGCCGACCGTGTCATCGTGGCGGGCGTGTATCACGCCGAGCAGATCGAGCCGGAACGCCGGTTCTCACCGGAGAGACTCGTCGCGGATCTTCGCGGGAAGGGAGTCAACGCCCGCGTGATCGAGGGGGTGGACGACATTATCCGCACACTCGAGGCCGAGCTCGCGTCGGGAGACATCCTGCTTATCATGTCCAACGGGTCTTTCGGAGGGATCCACGAGCGGATTCTGGCCGCGCTGAGGGAGCGACACGGAGAATTAACCGCAGATTAACGCAAATCCGTTTTACAAAGAGCAAAAGAGGAGAAGCTGACCTGTTAACCGACAGCGGCGGGGATGACAAAACCTCATTGCGTTTTGACATTTGTCATTTGCCTGCCCGCCCCAAAGGGGCCTCTTTCCCGAAGGGATCCCTTTGGGACGAGGCCGGTTGTTAGGCGGGGTATTTGTCATTCATCCTCTTTTACTCTTTGTGAGAATCCGTCCTCGCGCATTCGATCTCTCTCATGAGGTTCCTGACCACCGTGTGCGCCGCCTTTTCAGCCGAGTCGATTTCGA
The DNA here is from genome assembly GCA_964460305.1 of uncultured bacterium. Lineage (GTDB taxonomy): Bacteria > Auribacterota > Tritonobacteria > UBA1439 > UBA1439 > JAPLCX01. The sequence goes on along the minus strand of CAYWRA010000010.1, from coordinate 11,918 downwards.
ATTCGGGATCCTCCTTCGTATCCGTTTTATAAATCAGGCGATTGGACTTCGGGTCCACAAGCTTCATCCTAAGATAAACCCTGTCCTCCAGAGTGATCTTTGTTTCAAGCTCGAACGGGAGCGGCGTTTCTATGGTCGTAGGCCCGAGATCCTCCTTCATGTCGGCTTGGAGGACCGCGTCGGCCTCCGAGGCCCTCCCCGCCAACCGGAACCGTCCCCGCCCTTTCCTCTGCAACTCGTCCACGAGGCACTCCCTCATCTTCAGAGACTCCTCGTTATCCTTGGCGCCCCGAACCCCCTCCACGTAAATAGACCTCACATCAAGCAACCGTTTCTGCATCTCCGGATGATTCCGGTAGTAGCCGGACATCGCCCTGCCGCCGGCGCAAGATACAAGGGCGACAAGGCATAAAATGACGCATGACCGTTCGACCGCCGCACGCAATATCTTCATCGTTGTGTCCCTCCCAATATGCTGGTTTGTGAAAGGGATTATATACTATAGGTAGGTTCCTCCGCAATGTGGGGTAGTATCCATACAAGGGGGGAAATCCTCCGCCGCATGGCGGGACAAACCCCAAAGAGCAAGGCGAAGAAGCGGCGAGGTGGTGAGGGAATGAAAGATCGAGTCGGCGAATGGGAGAAACGGTGAAGGGGCGATTCTATTGCCCCTTTCTGTATACGGCCTGCCGCTATCACTCCGCGGTTGCTATCTTTCAAACTTCCCGAAACGGAGCGCAAGCGTGGGCATCACGAGGAGGTTGAGGGCGGTCGAGGTGGCGAGGCCGCCCAGGATCACGATCGCCATCGGACCCTCGATCTCAAGCCCGGGGGCCCCACTGCTAAGGGCGATCGGCAGGAGCCCCATCCCCGTGACAAGGGCGGTCATGAGAATGGGCGTGAGCCGCTCGGAGGCACCGCGGAGCGCGGCGTCCACACCCCAGCTCACTCCCTCGACGGAGACCAGATGCTCGTAGTGTGAGATCATCATAATGGAGTTGCGCAAGGTGATTCCGAAGAGCGTCACGAAACCGACCAGCGAACCGATTGAGAGCCCGTTGCCGGACAGCAACAGCGCCAGCACTCCCCCCACGAAGCAGAACGGCACGTTCGCAAGGATGAGAACCAGGTTGCGGGAGGTCGCAAACATAAGGGAGAGCAAAAGTATGATCCCGACGCCCACCATCAGCGAATGCAGTATCAGATCGCGCCTCGATCTCACCTCCGCCTCCGCCGTCCCCGTAAATTCGATGTAGCTCCCCTCTGGCAGACGGACGGCGGCGGCGATTTTCTTCCCGGCCTCGTCGACGAAGGAATGCACGTCCCGCCCCCTGACGTTGCAGGTGACGGCCTGGACGCGTCGGGCGGCGTCGTGCTGGATCGCGTACCTACCCGATGTCTCCCGGATATCGGCGAGCTGGCTGAGGCGGACAAAAAAGCCGGCCGGGCTGCGCAGAAGGAGGTTTCCCGCCTCGTTCACGTTGTTCCGATCCCGCGGGTCTAGGATCACCGATACGTCGAAGACCCGGTTCCCGTCATACACCTGCCCGACGGTCGCACCCTGGTATGCGGTCTGGATGACGTCGAGGACATCCACGGCGTCGAACCCCCAGTTCGCAAGGTCCTCGTTTCTGAGGGTGATGGAAAGCTGCGGGGTCCCGGGCGGCGACTGGGCCTGGACATCCGCGGCGCCCGGGATGGCGCTCAGCTCCTTCACCACCTCCTTCGCTTTCTCGTCCAGCACCGAAAAATCATCCGCGAAAATATTGACGACCACCGCGGCCGTATATCCCGAGAGTGTTTCCTCGATCCGTTCCGTGAGGAACGTGTTCACGACAAAGTTCACCCCCACAAATTGCGAGAGCGCGTCCCGTATCGAGTCCTGGACGAGGCCCGCTTGTTTAACACTGAGTGGCTTGAGGTCCACCTCCAGTTCGCTCGAGTGCGTTCCGAAAATGTCATCCACCTCGGCCCTCCCCACGCGCTGGGCGACCGTCGCCACAAACGGCGTTTCCAGGAGCGCGAGGGTAGCCCGGCGCCCCATTTCAAGCGATTGCTCGATCGAGGTCCCGGGAGCGGCGGTCATGTGGATCAGGAAATGTCCTTCCCGGAGCTCCGGAAGAAACTCCCCGCCGAGCAGGAACAGCGCCGAGGCGCCGATGAGCGAACCGATCCCTACCGCCCAGATGACCGCGCGGGGAGAACGCTCGATCCTCAGGAGCAGGCGGCGGTATTTCTCTTTGGACCACCGGACAACGGGAGGGTCTCTATGTTCCATCTCCCTGCTTCCCAGCAGCAGGAAACACATGACGGGAGTAACGGTGAGTGCGACGAGAAGGGAGAAGAGCGTCGCGAGGATGTAGGAGATGCCGAGCGGCGAGAACAGCCTCCCCGCCAGCCCCGACATCGTGAGCACTGGGACAAAAACCAGCGCCACCGCAAACGTCGCGTACACGACCGCCCCCCGCACCTCCATGGACGCGTCGAACACCACGTTGAAGACCGGGCGGGGGTTATCCAAACCGCGGTTCTCCCTCAACCGCCTCAAGATGTTTTCCACGTCGATGACGGCATCATCCACGACCACGCCTATGGCGATGGCCAGACCTCCAAGTGTCATGATGTTGAGGCTGAGGCCGAAATACTCGAGCACCGTTACGGCGGAGAGGAGAGAGAGCGGGATGGCGGCAACGGAGATCGAGGCTGTCCGGAGATTGGCCAGGAACAGCAGCAGCACCGCCACGACCAGCGCCGCGCCGATAAAAATAGCTATTTTCAACCTGCGCATCGCCGTCTCGATGAAGTTCGCAGCCCGGAAAAGCCTCGGATGGATAGCCACCCCCTGTGCGCGGAGCATGGGGGCGAGATCTTCCAGTGAACGCTCGACCCCCTTCGTCACTTCAAGGGTATTGGCCCCATACTGCACCCAGACATTTAGAATAACAGCCGGCTTTCCCATGACGGAGGCGGCGCTGATGGGAGGCGCCGGGGCCTCGACGACGCGGGCGACGTCCGCGAGGGCGAGGTTCATCGGAGAACCGCTGTCCTTGCCGGCCACCAGCGCGCTCCGGGCGATCTCCGCGGCGGTGAGCGTCTGCCCTCCTGCCTGGATGATAATGTGCTGGTTCGGTGTGTCGATAAAACCGGCCCCCCTGACGCCGGTGGCCTTGCGCGCCGCGGCGAGGAGATCGTCCATACCCAGGTTGTATAGCCTCATCCGGTCGAGACGCGGCTGGACCTGATATTGCTTCACGTCGCCGCCGAATACCGCCACCTTGGCGACGCCGGGGACCGCCAGGATGCGCTGCTTGACGATCCAGTCCGCCAGCGTCCGGAGTTCCATGAGCGAGCGGTTATCCGAAGTCAGGCCGATCGTGAGTAGATCGCCCGTGGAAGACGTCAGCGGAACCATCGCCGGCGCGGGGGTGCCCTCTGGCAGTTTCCCGACAAGCGTCGTAAGGCGCTCGGCAATGACCTGCCGGTTCAGATAGATGTCGCTCTGCGGTGAAAAGTACATCGTGATCACCGAGAGCCCCTGGATCGAATCGGAGCGGAGGGACTCAAGCCCCGGAACGCCGTTGACGGCATTTTCTATCGGCTGGGTTACCAGGGCCTCCACCTGCTCGGGAGCGAGACCGGGGGCCATCGTCTGCACGACGATCTGCGGCGTGGCGAATTCGGGGAAGACGTCGTACTTGGCCTTCGGGAGGACTGAGGCGCAGTAGGCGAGCCATGCGCAGGCCAGCGCCATGATCACGCCCCTGAAGCGTAGCGAGAATCGAACGATTGCGCCTAATATTCCGCCGTATCCGGTTGCCATTTCTATTCCGCGACCTCGATTATCTGATACTGTGCGAGAAACTCATCCGAGAGGAGCAACTGTGCGCCGCTTGTCACGATGAGCTCTCCTTGGGAGAAGCCGTCGGTCACAAACCATCCGCCATCCACCGGTATCCCCGCACGAACTTCGCGGCGCGCGAGGCGCTCCGCATCCGTTTGAACATATATCCATGTCTTCCCCTCATACCACACGACGGCCGACGACGGTATGGTGACGCCCCGGATCTCCTGCCCGATCGACATGTCCACGAGCAGCATCATACCGGGCATGACCCCGTTCGATTCCGCCGGGGCGAGGTAGAAGTAGTTCATGCCACCGCCTTCAGACTCGGCGCAGAGGGCTGTTGATATGGGCTCCGCCGCAATGGAATCACCGTCGAGGGTCTTGATTCGCGCAGGCTCCCGCGAAGGGGACGTCGTCTCGCGGGATGGGACCGTAACCTGGACAATCTTCTCCTTCTCATCAACGAGCCTGTCGAGGCGCCGTGGGTCTTCGCACATCCAGTGCGCCATGCCCTCGCCCCACTGCGCCCTCGCCGCGCGTTCGACGGCCCTGAGTCGTCCATCCGCCGCGCCTGCGAATGCCTCGTCCGAACGCAATCTCGCCTCGGCCGCTTTGAGATCCCTGTCCCCCGCCTGGCCGCGCGCGGCGCGGAGCGTCTTCATCCCTTCGTATGCCGCGCGGGAAGAATCGACGGCACGATGCGCCGACTCCGCCTGTTTCCTGGCGGACTCATAGTCATCGCGGAGGGAACGGAACATTCTCGGGTCCAAAACCCTCCCATAGAAGCTGCGCGCCTCCCGATGCGTTCCGGGAAGGAGCGGGGTGGCGGCGATGCCGCTCCTGGCCATAGTGGCTTTGTCGATCGTGATAATGCTCATGCCATCCTTGACCGATACGCGCGAGGCCTGTGCGTGCTCCTCCGAGTCATCTTTCCCCCGCCGATCGACGCAGCCTCTGACCAGGAGCACGGCGATGCCCACCGTAATCGTAGCTGCCGCAAGCGCCTTTCTATATCGCGTGGTAGCCATTAATATTCTCTCATCAGGCGCGGGTTCGTCTCGGCCGTCGGCGGAGGCGCATCATACGGGATGAGGCTCCCCTGCACCGCATCCTCGATCTGGGCGAACGCGCGCTGGACTTTAATGCCCGCCGAGAGCTTCGAGAGCGCCGCGGCGTTGAGTTGCTGCCGGGCATTAAAAATGGCGACCTGCTGCACTTCTCCCGGATGGGTCATGGCTTGGAGAAAGGCAAGCCGGCGTTCCTGTTCCCTGAGCAGGCTGTCAGCGGCGTCCCTCTCGCGGCGGGCCGAGTCGCGCGCGGCCAGGGCCTGGTCTATCTCTCCGATGACCTGCGCCTGGAGGGCCGTGAAGCGGGCCGCCGCCGCTTCACGGCGCGCGCGGGCCTCAGCGATGGGACCCGCATTGCGATCGAAGAGCGGCAACGGCATGGAGCCGGCAATTCCCCACTTGTCCAACCCCTGGTCCCATTCAAAACCGGGGCCGAGTTGAATGTCGGGGCAGCGGGCGGCGAGCTCGATCTGGAGCGCCGACTGGCTCGCGGCATATTCCTCAAGCGCGGCCATTATGTCCGGCCGGCCGCGAAGAGCGCGGTGCTGTAGGTCGCGCGTTGAAAAATCGATGTCCCGATCCTCATCGAGGCCAAAGGAGATTCTAATGGTTTCAATCCCCGGCGACGGCACGCCGAGCGCACTCGCGAGCTGCACGCGCGCGTCGGCAAGCTGCTTCCGGCCCTGGGCCAGGGCGAGGAGGGAGTCAGCGAGGGCGGCGTGCGCCTTCATCGCCTCTAAGGGTGATACCTCCCCTGCGGCCATCCTCCGCTCGATCAGGGCCGCGTTAGACTCCTGAAGGGAAACCCCATCCCTCAGCAACGCCGCCGTCTGCTGCGCCTCGCAGAGGCCGATCATACTCGATCTGACTCGGCTCCTCACCTGCCATGCCGTTTTCACGATATCCAGTCGCGCCGCTTCGGAGAGGTGCTCGGCGCGCGCGATGCGGTGACGGCGTTTCCCAGGCGCCTCGATGGGGAAGAGCAGCGTGGAATCACTGACCGAGGAAGGGGTATCGACCTCGGGGTTTGAAACGTACTGGTACCGGGAATCCGCCGAAGGGTTAGGCAGACGCGACGCTGTTTTCACCGCCGCCTTGGCTTCGGCCCACCTGGCGCGCGCCATGTCCAGATCGGGGTGGTAGTAGTAGGCCGCGAGGGTGAGCGTGGTAAAATCCCATGACGCCGGAGGCCACTCGGCCATCTCCCGGTGGAGAGTGGACTCGATGAATGCCTTGAGCCGTGGATTGTCCAGCGTGCGTGCCTCAAAATCAACGGCGGTATGTAGGGGCGACACGCCCCCGGAGTCGAAGAGCGCGCATCCGGAGATCGACGCGAGGCCGATCAGAAACGGCACGATCCACGTTGCCCTTGTTCGCGCAATGAGGGAGGATGCGTCTGGCAATGGATTGCGGTTGAATGCGATCATCGATTGGTGATGAGCAGCATCTCCTCTTTCTCTCGGATGATCCTGATAGGCATTGTGACAGATTCCTGCAAGGTATGCACATCGCTTTTTTCGATCATTACGAAAAGGGGGCCCTTCGAATCCCAGAGCTCGTAGAACTGCGGATAGCTTATGAACCATGCCGATTGGTCCCCCTGGGTGCTGCCGAGTTTGAGATCATTGGTGACCCCCACCAGGATAATCCTTCTCTGCGCATAAAAAGGCAGGTCCTGTGTGTAAACGTCGAAGGAGAACACGCCGTCCTCCGGCCTGGCCCTCTCCTTGACCGCCAACGCCAGTTCTTTGAAGGATCGCTTTTTCTGTATGTAGGGGATTATGAATCCCGGTCCAAAAATGCCCTGGAGGTACGTCATCAGGCACAGGCTTAGAAAGAGCCCATGTGCGTTCGAGCGTCGCATGCAGACGCTGACAAGCAATGCCTCGCCGAGGAGGGACAGCCCAATAACCGCGCAGCCCATGGCGCTGATTTTGGGATTGGCCGCCAGGAAGGGATAGAGCAGGAGCGTGACAGCGCCTCCCAGCAAAACAATGAAGAGGAAGAGGGCCTCCCACTTGATCGATCTGAATTCTCCGCCCGCTATTTTGGAAAAGGCCATGCCTATGAGGAGCGCGGTCGGCGGGAAAACGGGCAGAACGTAGGGGACAAGCTTGGACCCGGAAAAAGAGAAGAAACAAAATATAAACCCCGCCCATATTGCGATAAAAAGTACGCTGTCATCCCTTCTGAGTTTCCATTCCCGCAGCGCTCCGGCAATGGCGGCGGGCAGGAAACACGACCAGGGGAACATGCAGCCGGCCAGGATGGGTACGAAGAACCAGCACGCCTGGTAGCGGCCATGCTCGGTGGTGAAGAACCGCAGCAGATGCTCGTGGATGAAAAAGAATCCCGGGAAGATGGGATTCCTGATGGTGACGATGATGAACCAAGGAGCTGCGATGAGGATGAAGAGCGGAGCGCCGGTGGGGATCCTCATCTCCCTTACAAGCCGCCAGCGCCTGGCGAGGGCCATGTACAAAAAAATTACCGCGCCTGGCAGCAGGATTCCGATCAGGCCCTTGGCCAGCACCGCGAGCGCCGAGAAGACGTAGAAGAGATGATAGTACCGCCCCTTGCGCGGCTCGTCAGGCCGTGATGCTAAAAGAAACGACCCCATAGCGCCCGTCATGAGGCACGTGAGAAAGACGTCGATGATGTTTAGCCTCGCCTGGACGAGGTAGCCGATCGACGTTCCCAGAATCAGGCCTGCGAACATTCCCTCCCTGCGACCGAATACCCTCAGCCCGACATACCATACGATCACCACACTCGCAAGGCCGGACAACGCGCTGAAAAAACGCGCGGCAAATTCCGTCTCGCCGAACAGCTTGAGCGATGCCGCCGTCAGCCAGTAGTAAAGCGGTGGCTTCTCGATGTACATGACGTAGTTGAGATGGGGCGTGACAAAGTCCCCGAGTTCGAGCATTTCCCTCGGGATTTCGGCGTATCTGGATTCATCCGGGTCCATTAGCGGAAGGCCCCCCAGGGCATGAAAAAAAGAGAACCCGAACAGGAGCAGGAGGATGAAGAGACCCGCGAGGGGCGTCGACCATTTCCCGGTGGCGCGCGCTAGGAGGTGATTCATAACTGCTTTCCGTACATTGATAGAGATTGGATCATGCGGTTCAAAACGAAAGTCGCCGGACGGCGCCGACGGATGGAGGTATCATAGGATATGCAGGTTGCCCGAGGCTTACCGTAATATTATCTTTTGGTAATGCGTGGGAGCCGCACGGTGAACGCGCTTCCTTGCCCCGGCCTGCTTTCCGCAAAAATTGCCCCTCCATGCGCCCTGACAATCGACTGGGCGAGGCTGAGCCCAAGGCCGCTCCCCGGAGTGGAGCGGCTCCTATCGCCGCGATAAAAACGGGCGAATATATTCGGCATATCGGACTCGTCGATGCCAACGCCGGTGTCCCGCACCGAGAGTATCACATGCGCCGGAGTTCCCTTCACCGACAGGAGCACCTTCCCGCCCGGGCCGGTGTATTTGATGGCATTGTCGAGGAGATTGGCCATGAGCCGCTGGAGACGGGCGATGTCCCCGAGGGTGAGGAGGGGTCCCCGCGCTAAATCCGTTTCGAGGATGACGCCCTTATCCTCGGCGGCGGGATGAAATAGGTCGAGTGCATCGTCGGCGACCCGCACCATGTCGACGGGGGCGCGCGCAAAATCGGCGGCGCCTGAATCGGCCTGCGCAATCTCCAGCATGGTATTGATCATTCCCACGAGACGGTCGCACTCCTCGATGACCACGGCCGCCATCTGCCGATATTCGTCGATGCTCTGCACACCCGTCATCGTCGTCTCGGCAATCCCACGGATCCGGGTGAGGGGACTGCGCAAATCATGGGCGACGTTGTCGGTCACCCCCTTCAGCTCCGTCACCAGTGATTGAATGCGCTCCAGCATATCGTTGAACGCCTTCGTCAGATTGACGATCTCCTCCCCCTCATTCCGCGATGGGACCCTGACGCCGAAGTCTCCCGGCCCGATGCGCGCCGCGGTGCGCGTGACCCGGTCGACGCCGCGCATGGCCCTTTTTGCGACGAACCATCCGATGGCGCCGCCGCAGAACAACACCATGACGATGGCGGTCCCGAATATCTTCCGGATGTTCTCCAAGAGCTTGTCGTCATCCTCGACGGTGGCGCCGATCTGGACAATGCTGCCGTCGCTGAATCTCCTGTAAATCACGCGGGCGTTGTGCCGTTGCCCCGCTATAGTTATTGTCGCCAAAGATTCCCCGCCCGGGGGAATGGCCGCCGCCATTGGGGGCGGCGAGCCAAGCCCCTTCCATGAGCCCAGGTCGGATGCAATGAGGTCCTTTAAATCGGGAGAAAAGAGACGATAAAAGACCCTCTTGACCCCTTCGGATTCGCTTTCGAGCTTGAATTCGGCCCGCAACGCCCCGGCGCCGCGGGCGTGATATATGGCTTCGAATTCGCCCGATTCATTGATCAGCTCCTCGTCCATGCGCTGACGCAGATTCGATTTCAGGACAAGATAGATGAGGCAGAAAATCATGATCGAGAGCGCGCCAAATAGCGCGGTCTGCCACAGGGTGAGTCGGGAGGTGAGGGTTCGAAACATGCTACGCCTTTTCTTCGAGGATATAGCCGACGCCGCGAATCGTATGAATCATTGCGCGTCCGAACGGACGGTCGATTTTGTCCCGCAGGCGGCAGATTCTCACCTCGACAAGGTTGGTGTTGGGATCGAAGTCGTAATCCCAGACGTGCTCTATAATCATCGTCTTTGAGACGATCCTGCCCGCATTGCGCATGAGGTATTCGAGAAGGGAAAACTCGCGCGGCTGGAGCTCAATCTCCCTACCCTCGCGGAATACCTTCCGTTTGAGGAGATCGATGGAGAGGGGGCCCACGGCAAGGCTCATGGGCTCGGGGACCGAACCGGCCCTGCGGATTAGGGCATGAATGCGCGCCAGCAATTCGGAAAATGCAAACGGCTTCACGAGGTAATCATCCCCGCCGGCTTGCAATCCCTTGACGCGATCGTCAACTGAGTTCTTCGCGCTCAGGATGATAACGGGGGTCAATACCCTTCTCTTGCGGAGTTTGTCGACGAGCGTCAGGCCATCCATCTTCGGGAGCATGATATCGATAACCGCCGCGTCATAAGATCCATCCAAGGCGTGATGAAGCCCCTCGTCGCCGTCCGCGGCGCGCTGGACGACGAATCCGGACTGTTTGAGGCCCTTCGTAACAAACAGGGCCGTCCGCGCATCGTCTTCGACGAGGAGGATTCTCATACCATACTCCGGCGCCCGGCGGGTAAAATACGCATTTGACGCATGTAAAATCCCCAGCAGCCCATTCCGGGTTTATTATAGCCCAAATTCATATCTGCGGCAAAAAAGATGGGGCGTCGAAATCCAACTTTGGGATTTGCCTGCCCGCGGCGCTCTCGCTTGCGAGGCGGGCGGGGGGTTTGGGATTTGGGATTTCGCCATGTGATGCTATACTATCTTTCATTCAGACATGGAGTCCCGCCATGCCCCAGTACATATTGTTTCTCCTCATCGCCGTCATAACCGGTGTAGTCGCCGCCCTTCTATTCTCCCATCTCTGGCGCGCAAAGAGCGCGCGGATTGCAGCCGAGTTCGCGGGCCGCTCCCAGGAGGATAAAGCACGGGAGCTCGATGCGATCCTGGAACGGGTAAAGGGCTCGTTCGCCATCCTCTCCCAGGAGGCCCTCGGCCGCAGCGTGAACGAGTTCCTGAAGCTCGCCTCGCAGACGCTCCAGACCCACGTCAAGGATGGAGAGAAGGATCTCGATGGGAAGAAGAAGCTCATCGACCAAAACCTCAAATCCATGACCGATGAGATGGAGCGCGTGCGCGCGCTGCTAAAAGAATTCGAGAAAGAGCGCAGCCAACAGTACGGGGCGCTCGTGAACCAGCTCAAGACCACCGGCGAGCTCACCTCAAAACTCGAGCACACGACAGGCGAGCTCACCACGGCGCTCGCGAGCAGCCGGCAGCGCGGCCAGTGGGGAGAGCGGATGGCGGAAGACGTGCTACGCATGGCGGGATTCATCGAGGGGATCCAGTACCGGAAGCAGAAGCAGATCGAGGGCGCGGCCGGCAGACCCGACTTCACCTTCTATCTGCCACAGCAGAAGATCGTCAACATGGACGTGAAATTTCCGCTCGACAACTACATGCATTGCGTGGCGGCAAAAACGGACGCGGAGAGGGAGCGGTCCGCCACGCAGTTCATCCGGGACGTGCAGAACCGCGTCAAGGAGCTTACCAGCAGGGAATACATAGACCCCGCCGGGGGAACGCTCGACTACGTGCTCATGTTCATACCGAACGAGCAGGTGTACGCGTTCATCCATGAGAAATCTCCCGAGCTGGTCGACAAGGCGATGGAAAAACGGGTGGTGCTCTGCTCGCCCATCACCCTTTATGCCATCCTCGCCGTTATCCGCCAGGCGATGGAGAATTTCAACCTCGAACAGAAGACCGCTCACATCCTCTCCCTCCTCGGCTCGTTCCTAGCCCAATGGAACAAATTCACAGAGGGGATGGAGAAGATGGGGAAGAGGATACTCGAGGCCGAGAAGGAGTACGAGGCGCTCATGTCGACGAGGCGCAACGCCCTCGAGCGCCCTTTAAGAAAAATCGAAGAGCTCCGCCAGCAGAAAGGTATCGAAATCTCCTCGCTCCCGGAAGAAGAAAGGGGCGATCTACTATCTGGCGAAGTCGAAGAGCCGCAGCAGAAATCCCCAACCGAGCAGTAATCTTAAAATACTTCTTTAGCACCTGATTTACCCGATTATCCTGATTCCCCTAACTAGCGGAGAAATCAGAGCAATCAGGTACGGGGTAAAATCATGCGGGGACGCCGGATGTCCCAGAGCGTTGACAGTTCCCCTAAAACGTTAACCATTGTACCGGAAAGTGTGTATTGTTTAAGTAGTAGCGCGGGGCAACCGCACAACCTAAGCGCGATGCGTTCGGGGTAGGTCTGCATGGC
>CAYWRA010000009.1:0-44068 GCA_964460305.1 uncultured bacterium | reverse complement strand
CCGCCAGATCACCCTTCAGATTTTTGAAAGCCGCCTCCACCTCCACAAGGCGCAGGTAAAGCCCCCTTAACTTCGCCGGATCCGTTTCCGTCAGATTCGAGCGCAACAGATATCGCCCCTCTCAGGGCTGGGCTCTCCCCGGGGGATAGCTGCCTCTTTCCCCTCGCGCCCGCTGACTCTACCCCGCGTGTCTTGATAGCATCTGGACTTCGCTGTTCCTAGCCAGCTCGTCGCCCACGCGTTGGCCTCTCTGTCAGTTCGTGTTCCTCGGGTCGAGGATTTGCCTTCCGCTTCCTTCAGCTTCGCCTTACGGGTACGCCTTGCGGTTCGGCTACGGTTGCCGCTATCAGCTCCGATAGGCTCCTTTCATCCTATGAGATGCAGCTCATGCCGGGTGCACTAGGGGCGCGATTTATCAAGCCCGCCAAACAGGAAGGATGAATCCCCGCCCGATGAAGCTTCAGCGCAGTCGGGCCAGTCCGCCACAGCCTTGGCGTAAGCGGGCACCCCCTACATGATCCGCCATTTCTGGCTTTCATTATATCCTTGTATTATGAAAGGATGTGTTTCACAATATGGGGATAGAAGAGGGCGATTTCCTATGAAAAGGTTCATTATCGACAAATTAGTAGCATGGAAACTCCAGACAAAGCGCAAGCCGCTCATAGTGCGTGGCGCAAGGCAGGTAGGCAAGACATGGTCAATTATGGAATTGGGGAAACAGCACTTCGGCGGAAAAGTCCATCTTGTCGACCTCGAGAAGAACCCGAATTGGCATCGCGTTTTTGAGCGCGATCTTGAAGCCAGAAGGATAATTTCAGAGCTGGAGATACTCCTCAATACCGCCATTGTCCCGGGACAGGACCTCCTTTTCTTCGACGAAATACAGAGTTGTCCCCGGGCAATAATGGCCCTCCGCTATTTTTACGAAGAGATACCCGATCTTCATGTGATCGCCGCAGGGTCTCTCCTGGAATTTGCGATGCGCACAGTCTCATTTCCCGTCGGGCGCGTTCAATTCATCACCATGTCCCCCATGAGTTTCGCCGAGTTTCTACTGGCTGGGGGAATGGCGCCGTCCGCGGAAATAGTGACGCATCGCCCGGGAAAGCAACCAGACTCCATCCATGCCAAGCTACTCGACGAGCTTCGCCGCTACTTTATTGTCGGCGGCATGCCGGAATGCGTGCTTTCCTATTTTCAATCAGGCAGCCTGAGGGGAGTTGCCGAGGTGCAGGCACAATTAATAAACGCTTACCGCGAGGACTTTGCCAAATATGCCCCCCATGCGGACAAGCGCTGCCTGGATAACGTGCTCACCGCAGTTGCCAAAAATGTAGGTCAGCAGATCAAATACTCCCGGCTCGCCGAAGGATTTACACATCCTACCATCAAGAAAGCGTTCGATCTGCTCTGCATGGCGCGTGTAATCCAGAAAGTACCCGCGGCCAATCCCGCCGGGCTCCCACTCGGTGCGTCTGTTTCTGAACGAAGGTTCAAGGCCCTGTTCCTGGACATAGGCTTAATGCAGCACGTGTGCCGCATGCCTGTAGATGTGGAGTTCGCAAAGACAGACCTGCTGGCAATGTATCAGGGCGCGCTGGCGGAACAGTTTGTGGGCCAGGAGATCATGGCGGCAGGGCAGAAAGAGCTGTACTATTGGGCGCGGGAGGCCAAGGGGAGCAGTGCGGAGGTGGACTTCCTGATCGCCACTGAAGGGAAAATATATCCTGTAGAGGTAAAAAGCGGTCCCGCCGGACGTCTAAAAAGCCTACATCTCCTTTTGCGCTCTTATGCAAATTGTCCTGCGGGATACGTGTTCTCCGGAGCTCCCTACGCCGAGCTCCCCGTACAAAAAATAGTCTTTATGCCGCTCTATTATGCTTATACCGTGGGGGCGTGAGAAATAAGCCGCGTATGCGTCGGAAGCGGGCGCATCGCGTAGCGGGCTGCGCTACTTCCGCGCATCCCGCCCCTTACCCATCTTCCGATAGAGCACCTCCAGATTGTACCGCGCATCGGCGCAGCCGGGTTTAATCTCGATCGCTTTTTTCAACAGCCTTTCGGCCTCCGCGTATCTTTTCGCCATCCCGAGGGGGCGCCGCCTCGCCTCACGCGCGGTGCAAGAGCGCGTCCATTCTCTTCCCGACATGGCTCCTGATCCTTAAGTCGGATATCCGTTCCACCCATCCCCGAGCCTTTTTGAAATGAAACGACCTCGGAAAATGGAGCTCCGGGAAATGGCCGAACCGTTTCCCTCGCCGCGCGGAGATATACAGACAGTCTATAAACGCCTTCTCAGGATCGGCTATCAGGAAGCTCCCCGTCCCCTTGTACCATCCGAATCCGTCGAAGAACGACGGATCTATCCGATGGACATGATACGTTCCCAGGGCGGTACGGAGCACCCTCGTGTGCAGGGGGGAGGCCAACGTTATCGCTTGGGGGATCTGCCCAACGATGCCGTGCAAATGGAGCGCGCTGATAAAAGATACGTAGGCCCTGTGCCGTGGAAAAAGAAATGGGATCACGCTGTACTGGCTCAACTTCTCGTTGCCAGCCTCCGCCCAAATCCCTCTGTGGACCTTGAAAACGAGCCCTTCCCCCGCGAGATGATTGAGCGCCTGAACGGTGGCCGACAAGGACCTCCCCGACAGGTCCGATAATTCACCGGTCGTCGCTACGGGCCGGCGTAGCTCCTTGAAATGAAATAACACGGATTTACGCGCCATAACCGCTCCCCAATTCCCCGATAAAGTCGGATACACGCATCCTGATTTCATCCCATGCGGTCTCATTATCGTATACGCCGCGATCCTCATGCGACAAATAGGCGACGACCGTATCCCGGAATCGGTCGAAGTTGATTTCAAACGCGTTGTTACGGGCCTTATCCAGCTTCGCGCCCTCTACGCGCAATACTCCCGCATCGGACTGCCGGTAGTGCGGAGACAACGTATACAGATCGAATACATCCCGCGCCTGAATGATCGTCCTCGTGCACAGGGCGTCAATTTTTTGCTCTATCGCCGCGCGGAGGATGTAATGCGGGGCTAGCAACGGCGCCGCCGCATAACTCCGCACAACATTGTCGTTTACCGACTGGACGGCCGTCTCACCCCTGAATCCCCTCCTTGAGAATTCAATCTTTGAGAACAAATCCTCGCCCGCGACGGTCAACAGATGGACCTTGAACCGTTGCGTGGTTTCCGTCTGCTTGGCTCGCGAGAGATCGGGGGGGACAATCCTTCGGATCCCATACGTCCTGAGGGCGTCATGAAACGACGGCGACCCGAGTATCTGCATGACCCTGTCCGCAAGCACCTCTCTCGCTATGCCGCGAACGTCCAGGTCCATGTCCTCGGAGTAACGCACGCTGTTGAAGAAAAAACGCAAATTCGCCCCCCCCTTGAGCGCATACTGCTCCGCTTTGGTTTTCCTGCCGAACCATCGGAGGAATTCCAGATGAAATATTTCACGCAACTGGAGCGCATCATAACGTGTGTTCATAATTATGTATTTTAATTTAGTTTAAGCTAAATTGCAATACATTATGGGCGATCCGGAAGCGGGCGCATCGCGTAGCGGGCTGCGCTACTTCCGCGCATCCTGCTGCTTCCCCATTTTCCGATAGAGCACCTCCAGATTGTAGCGCGCATCGGCGCAGCCGGGTTTAATCTCGATCGCTTTTTTCAACAGCCTTTCGGCCTCCGCGTATTTTCCCGCCATCCCCAAGAGGGCGCCCAGGGCGCTCAACGATTCCACGTGTTCGTCGTCGCGACCAATCGCCGCCGCATACTCGCGCGCCGCCTCCGTGAAACGGCCCCCGCTCGAATAAATGACGCCCAATCTGTAATGGGCCTCCGCCGAGTCCGGATCGGCGGCAACGGCCGCTTGCAACTCCTTCAGCGCGCGCGGCATGTCCCCCTTCCTGCTATAAACGGCCCCCAGGTTAACATGGGCCTCGGTAAAATCGGGCTTGAGCGCCAGGGCGCGTCGAAACGCCTCCTCCGCCCGCTCCTGGTCGCCCGTCTTGTCGTACAGCATTCCCATTTCGGAGTATGCTTCGGGAAATTCCGGTTTCAGGCGGAGGGCCTCCCTGATGTTGTGCTCCGCATCCTTATAGCTCCCGAGTTTATTGTACACGGCCGCGAGGCTGACCATCGTCGCCGGACTCAGGGGCTGCGCGCGCAGCGCATTCCGGTATTGCGCAAGCGCCGCCGGATAATCCTCCATCGCCGTATAGATATTCCCCAGGGTGGAATAGGCTTCCGCATAATCGGGCCTGATGAGCAATGCGGCCCGGCACTCGGCGATCGCCTCCTCATAACGTTTTTTCTTTTGATACATCATGGCCAGGTTGAGGTAGGGGGTAGGATTATCGTACATGAGCCGGATGGATTCGCGATATTCGGCCTCCGCATCGCTGAAGAGCTTCTTTCTGTAGTATTCGACGCCGAGATTGTTCCTGGCGAGGCTCGCGTCGGGAGAGGCATTCACCGTGGCGGACCAGAACGTCAACCGGTCGCTCCATACCGTATTCCTCTCAACGGTAAGGAACGTATAGATGATCGCCAGAAGACCGACGGCCGCATAATAAAGGCGCGGCCCCCTCAAGCGGTCAAGCACAAGCGCCGCCAGGGCGCAAAACCCAACTCCGGGCAGATAGAGGTAGCGCTCGGCAAAGACGTTGAGGCCGATCTGACGGAAGAAAACAACCACCGGAGAGATCGTGATAAAAAACCAGAGGAGGAAAAACAGCTCAGGCATTCGTCCGCTCAAGGCAAGCCGCAGGGCGTAGCCGATCAAACAGAAGAGAAGCGCCAGCGAAAGAATAAAGCGAACGTCCCAGAACCGCAAGACGGGATGGAATACGTACCAGCCGTTTTGAGCCATCGGCAGGATGGCCTTGAGAAAATAGGAGGCCGCGAGGCACACGGGGTTCAAGATACATTGCCACCGGCCCAGGTATTCATATTTGCATCCGGCGACCTTGAGCGAGCCGATCGCGTTGATCCTGAATCCCAGATAAACGAGGAAAAGCGCGGCGTAGGGCAAGTATGCGGCGACGCGCTTGAGTCGAAGGGACCGCCGTTGAAAAAGGAGATCGTGGAGGATCATGAGGGGAATGAGGATCACCGCCGTCTCTTTGGAGAAGAGTCCGGCGAAAAAAAACGACAGGGAAGCGACGTAGCATGCCCGCGGATGCCGCGAAAGAGACGCCGCCGGGCCGGGGCCGGCCATACCCACGGAGACCGCCCTCAGGTAAAGGAGGAACGCGAGCAGAATTAACGGCGTGACCAGCGCATCCGTAATGCCGGAGATCCAGGTCACCGCCTCGGTGTGGATGGGATGGACCGAGAACAGGACAGCCGCGGCGAGGGCGGTCCGGAAATTCGTAAAATATCCCTCAAGCAGAAAAAACAGCAGCACCGTGGCGAGGATGTGAAGAAGCAGCTTGAAGAGATGGTACCCCGCCGGATTCAACCCGCACGTCCGGTAAATGCCCATGTAGATAAGGTACTGGAGAGGGCGGTAGTAGTTGCTGATCCCGGCCCGTTCGTCCGAATATTCAAATGCCCATGCCGGGCTTGTAAGGATCTTCCCGATGTACCGGCCGCTCCGGATGTAGGGATTGTCGACGATCTCCGATTCATCGTCATGGATGAACGCACCCGGCAGCGTATTGAAATAGGCGATACCGCTCACCGCAGCCAGAATCAGGACGGCGAGAATATTTTTTTTTGAAAACATCTATCTCTCCCTCTTCACGGCGCCGCGCGCTCCTTCCAAGGAGGCATATACCCCGTAAAACCAGCGCGCCCTCTCCGGCGCCTTCATGATCTCATACGCCGTATAGATGCTTTGCTTCGCGTAGCGGAGTTTCTCCTCCCCGCTGCCGCTCCCCTCGATTATCCTCTTGCTTACGTCGAGGAAACGCCCGTAAAACCCGTTGTTCCAATAGACGATGGATAGAAACCTGTCCCCCGACGCCGTGCGGGACGGCGGCAGCGCGTAGAGGGCGCAGAACCAGGTTCCGAGCGCAAGAATCGCGCCGCAACGAGCCGTTCTTGACGGCGTGAGAAGCACAAATGCGCCATGGCAAAAAGCCCAAAGGAATACCGCCGAGCCGCCGATAAAGACCGCGGCGCCGATATAGTCCGGCGCCCCGAGGAGAGACGGCAGCGTGCATGCCAAGGCCCCCTCCGAGAGAAATACGAAACAGACTTCCTTCAGCGGATGGTATACGTCCCAGGGGAAATAGAGATACGTCGCCATGACGGCGAGCTGCACGAGCACGGATACGAATGCCGCCCCGCAAATACACGCTCCGCAGACCGCCTTCCACGCGCCGGCGCGCATGTCCGCGATACGCTGCGCGGCCAAGCCGAGCGGAAGGACCATGAAGGGCAGCACCGGCGCTAAATGGCGCGGGCCGGGCGACCATCCCCCGGCCCAATCCCTCATGGATGCATTGAACGTGAAATACGCGACGAGGAGCGACGCTGTAACAACAGACTCCGCCCTCCTCCCGCGAGCATAAAGCTCGTGGAGCCCCCACAACGCGAACAACAGCACGGGCGAAAAGAAAAATAGCCCCCTATACGAGGAGCACGCCAGTTCCCACAACGTCCGCCACGAAGGCGTCTCGAGAGAGGTGAGCGGTCCCGCCGCGCTTAAGCCCAGAAGCCTGAAGTAATGCTCCGTGTGGGCATACCCGAAATCGAGCGCGCTCCCGAAGGTGCGTCCGTTATACCAGAGGAGAAGCGCAACGGGGAAGGAAAAACCGACGATGAACGCGGGCGCAGCCCGGCGCCGGCCGCGATCGGCCAGGGCGAGGCAGAAAAGCCCGGCCGCGATCATGGCCGCCGGGAATTCGACCACGACGCCCGTCGCGGCGAGGAGGCCGGCCAGCGCCGACGCAGGAACTGATTGACGATCGCTCCCCGGCCTCAGGAAATAATACGCCATGAAGGAGAACGCCGCTGCGGTCTGGTGCCCGAAAAACACCGAGGACATGGGAAAAGCGATCGTCCCCATGAAATATACCGCCGGGGCGGCGAGCGCGATCTCCTCACGGACGCGCCGGCGCAACACCTCCACCATACAGATGAGCATCAACGCAACAGGCATGCCCACCGCGGCGATCCTGAAAAGATACACGAGCAGGTAAAACGGGAGGTGCGTCCCCGTCAGGTACGCCACCGCGTACACCGGGACCGCGAGAAACGACGCGCCGGGGGCCTTATCACAATATACGTGCCCGTCCTTCTCGGCCCTGTCGAGGGGAAGCCCGTACGCCTCAACCCGGCGATCGAGCATCCCGGTCCCCTCTTCCACCAACGCCATGGCGAGATACGCGCGCACCCGCTCGTTGGTATTCACCTCCCGAGTCCCCTTGTCATAAAAGGGTATGACGAGAAACCCGAGCGCAAACGCGGATGCCGCAAGCAGGATCGCTTTATCTTTTTTCGTCATCTTCATCGAGATAAAACCCACCCCAGGCAATTTCCCCCGATACCGATCAGTCAAGCCGGTACTCCAGCAGCTCAAGCTGGAAATAATCGTCGCCGCTCATTTTGACCCGCCTCACCCTCTCCGGCCTAAGCCGGAAACGGCCGGCAATCCCCTCCGCGATATCGGGATCGCACTCGGCAACGAGAATAAAATCCCGACGCCCTCCCTCTCTGAGGCGTGAGATCAGACGGCCGAACCCGGCCGGGTCGCGGACCGCAAAAAAAGCCTTCTCATAAAACGCGGGCGCCATGCTTAGCGGCGCCCACCAGGTGAGGGCAACCACTGTGTCCGCATGCGATTCCCTCAGGCGGGCCATGACACGCAAATTGAAATCCTTCTTACATTTAAGGAGGCCGAGTCCCCTGAACTCGTTGAACGCCCCCAGAAGGACGAACGCGGCAAATAGCATGGCGAGCCACATCCGATGGCCGCTCTCCTCCCGCCACGCGGCAAATGCGGCGCAGGAGACAAGGGCGAGGAGCGGATAGACAACGACGAAATATCTCGGCCCCCACTGGAGACCGCCGCTCGTGGGGACGAAAACGCATATAAGCATGAGGCACAAGACCGCAATCCACAACAGCTCTCCACCGAGGGGATTCGGTCTCCGCGACGCCCGCATTCCAAAAGCGACCCAGGGGCTGAACATGAGGAGCCCGCTCGTCGTCATCGTCAACCGGACGGGATATCTGCTTGTCGCGAGGAACCAGAGGTAGAGGCAATGCCCCGCGAGGATAGCCGAGAGGGCCATGAGGACGTCGCGCTCTCTGGCGGCATCGACCGATCCACCGCGGCTCTCACGTCCCGACATGACGAGGGCGAGCGCATACGCGCCCCAGGGCGCAAGGAGCGCCAGGTTCGTCCACGCGTACGGACTTCCGTCGAAGAGGAGCTCACGTATCAATACCCACTTGTACCGGATGAATCCCGATACCGACCCGAACTCACGCGTGCGTACCGCAACGTTGTGCAGGAGGTGCGACATGCCGCCCCCCCCGATGAGACGGTCCGCGGCGACGCATCCGGCGCCGGCGATGCCGGCCCCGATAAGAACCCCCATGCCGCCGCGCGAGTCCCGGTTGAACGCGCGCCTGACGATTACAAGGCTCGCGATAAGCAGGATACCCTCCTCCCTGAAAAGGACCGCCGCTCCCATGACCATGCCTCCAGCCACCGCAGCCCATAGTCGCGCGGCATCCCCATTGCGGACCACGAGATATAAGCCGCCCAGAAGCAGAAAAGCCGCGATATTCATCTCCCAGAACGTGAACGCATAGAAAAAGGTCGGGCATGAGAATGCGGCGACAAGCGTTGCAATGGCAGCGTCCCGCGCCCCGAGGATCAGCCTGCCGGTTTTGTATACAAGGGCGATCACCGCAAGCGTGGATAGAAGAGGCAGAAGGTAGAGACCGGGAAAGCCGAGGCTCTCATAGAAGAGGGAGGAGAGGACAGGAAATGCCATAGGGTAGATCGAGTAGATGCGGCCATCCCTTATGAACGTATGCGTGCCGAACAACGGATTGAACTCCAGGCGTGGGTCGATATCCCTCCCTGGATATTCGATAGCGGTATCCGTCCAGTGTGACCCGATCAGATTGACTGCCTGGAGACACTTAATCCCTGCGTCCTCGGACCAAAAGGCGCCATAGTTGCCGATCCAGAGAAAACAGGTTAAATAAACCGCGGCGATGAGGCAAAGAAACAGCAATGGCTTCATTCCAACTACCAAACTTCCTCTCCTGCAGGGGAGGCAACTACAGTTGCAGGTTAAAAGTTTAAAGTTCCTGAACTTCCAGACCCCCGTGACCTTGCTCCATAAACCCCTGCCGGCTTGCCCGGCAGGTGGATCAGTTCACTTGTGAGAACGGACAGCCTCCATAGTATACTCACTAAACGTCCCAACGTAGTAACTGAACTCCCAAATCCTGCATCCCATATGACCGGCAACGCCGTTCTGAAACGCCAGAGCAATTTCCTGAGGCGAGCGTTCTACGTTTCCCCTCAAAGCCATATGAACATGATCGGGCATGAAAGAGAGGCTGGATATCTCATGGCCGTTATCACGTGCGATACGGCGATAACAATCCTGTATGTCACCCGTTCCCACACCCCATGCAACCCGGTATCTGCCCGCCACCACCAACACCAGATGCAGATTATACCAGTATCGCCCGCTACGCGTGGAAGATGGGCAAGACAAATCAACCTTCGGATCACAAAAGGACAATTTGCGCAGTCCCTCCTCAAAACGAGGATCGGCCAAACGTTCCCGCTTCAACTGAGTGCGGACGTACGCCTCGATGGTTTCACGCGTGCCATGGCCGATGCTTCGCAAAGAAACTTTTCTACTGAACGCCACCGGTTTACCCTCAACACGCAGCGCATGCTGGAGACGGCCCTTGGCAAGGGCCGCAATCCGGACCGGGGATGTCTCAGGCGTCGCGCCGAACGTTAAAGAAATACCGTCCGACGCCCACGCGTGTTCCAGGAGGCGCAGATTGTCTCCTTTCCAATTTTCGGAAAGCTGTCTCAGAAAAGGTCCGGGAGGCAGGGATGGGAAACTTCCCTCCGAAGGCCAACCGGTCCAGCCATAGCGGAGCTCGTATGCGGGGTGGAGGTTATGGGCGATGTAAAGTGGTTGCGGCATCACTTGGCTCCTGAACTTCCTCTCCTGCCGCGCAAGGCGGCAGGGGAGGCAACTACAGTTGAAGGTTAAAAGTTTAAAGTTCCTGAACTTCCAGACCCCCGTGACCTTGCTCCATAAACCCCTGCCGGCTTGTCCGGCAAGTGAATCAGTTCACTTGACGACGGTCGGCCACCCAAGACCCCCGTGACCTTGCGTCACGGGGGAATCAGTTCACTTGTGAGAACGGACGGCCTCTATAACACCGCGCTGCAAAAACCACGCCGCAGAGGGCGGCGACGCTTATCCCTAAGCCGATCTTGAACGTAAACGGGAAATAGGTAAACTCCACGGTGTGTTCGCCGGGCCCGAGGTATACCGCCCGTTGTACGTAATTAGCCCTGTATATTTTAGCTTCCTTCCCATCCACAAACGCCTTCCATCCCGGATACCAGGTATCCGCCAGGATGAGATAGGCGCTGCCGGAGGCCCTCGCGCGCACCACCACCCTGTTCGGCGAACAGGATTCGATACGTGCATCTTCGCCTCCCGGCGCGCCGGCGCCGCCCTCGGGCGCCGGACAATCGCCGTCTTCCAAAACGACGCTGCCGCGCGGGTCAAAAGACGGAGACAGCAACTCCCCAAGGACCTCCTTCTCCGGCACGATCCGCATCGCATGGACCAGGCGTGTACGGGGGAGAAAATTCCCATTGAGATAAACGCGCATCGATGGCGTTTCCACCTTCAGGGGAAAATACTTTTCATTGGCGCGATACCCAGGGGACATAAGAACGTACTTCACGTTCAGGAGATTGAACATGGGCGAAAAATTCAGCGCACACGGAACGTCTATCTTCCTGCCTTGGCTCCGGTCGATATAGTCCCTGTACCACACGAGGGAGTTGGGGCCGTAGCCCGTCATGTTGCTTTCACGATGCACCATACCCATATTCTCGAAAAGATCGACGGTGATGACGCGGAAATAGTCCTTGTCCTCCCGGAGAAAATCCAGAACCGTCACGGGCCAGTACGCTCGATCGAGCGAAAACGAAACCATATACCGCAGGCCGAATAAAAACAGGTCCACGACCACGGTAGCGATCATAAGCACCCTCACCGAAAATGGGCCGACCGCGCCCCGGGCGCGGCAGAAAAGGAGCAGCGCCGCCGCCAGGAGAAATCCCGAGAACGTAAGACAACTCCGTACAGCCAGGGCATAAGAACCGGACACAAACGCGGCGTCGCCAAGATCGGGAGGCAGGTTGAACAATCTCGGTAAGGCAGCCGAATAACGGAGGACCACCTTCCACAGCGCCACGCTTTCCCTCGGGGAAAGAATCACCGCCACCGACCAGATTGCGACCGTCAGCGAAAGCATGAGGACAGCCGCGGAGAACCGCCGTAACGCATCACCCCGGACTATAAGGATTTCATCAACGCCACGGGCGCAAAGAATCGCCAGGGAAAAGGCCGTTATGAGGATGAACTTCGAATGCCCCCGAAAAAAAGAGAAACCCGGCGCGTAATTGTAGAGAAATTGCAACAACGGTGTGTACTTCCCCAATGCCAGGACGAGGCTCAAGACCGCCAGCCCCGCAAAGAAGGCGGTATACCCGTCGCGACGCCTTGCAAAAACCCCGAAAAACGCCGCGAGCAACGGCAATATGCCGATGTAAGCGCACATCTCCCATATGTAGCAGCGCCCCCAATAGCGGACTTGCACGGCATCGCCCATTATGTCCGGCGTAAGAAACGTGACGATGTTCTCCGGTGGGAAGGAAAAATAAGAGCAGAACTCGAATGACGCCTCGCCTCGGGCGGAATTACGCAAAAACTCAACCGCCGGGCACAGTTGCACCGCCGCGAGCGATAGCCCCACCGCAACGATCATGACCGGGGTGACGCCGTACCGGAGGCACTCCTTGAGACGCCCGGTGTCCTTGAGAGCCATCCCGCCCCGGAAAGCGCAGTAGAGAAGAATGGCGATGCATCCATAGAAGACGACCTGCATGTGGCTCGCAAATATCTGTATGGCCAATGCGGCTCCCGCGGCGAGGACGTATCCCAGTTTCCAGGTCCGGAAATATTTTTCCGTGAGGAGGAAAAGGAGGGGCAGCCATATCATGGTCGAGAGAAAGCACAGATGCCCCGCGAAGATATGGCACACCTGCGTCGCCCCGAACATGTAGACGAGGGAGGCGATAAACGCGCTCACGCGCTCCCGGCTGAAACACCGGGCGCAATAGTAGAAAAACACGCCGGACAACGTCATCTGCGCCATAACGCTGTAATTTACCGCCAGGTTGACGGGCAGAAGGAGAAAAATGAGATTGATCGGATAAAACATGGCCGAGAAGGGATCGGCCAGAAAAGGAACGCCGCAAAAAATGTACGGATTCCAAAAGGGAAGAACGCCGCGCGCTATGTTGTAATATGCATAGTAGCGCATCGGCACGAAGAGATTCGGCAGGTCTCCCATAAGGGCGCCCACCACCGCCCCGTCGGAACGGAATATGATTCCGCCGAAAAACGCGATCACCAGCGCCAAAAATCCAAGGAGGCACGGGACGTCTCTTCTGAACTCACTCATGCATAACCTCATCGTTCTCCCATGCTCTCAATTCCTTCTCTCGCGTGGCCTTCGGATGGATTCAGTTCGAGCGCCTTCCGGTAACATGCCAACGCCTCTTTCTTCCTGCCGAGTCTCACGTAACAGTCGCCCATGAGAACGTGCGGCTCCGAGAGCGCGGGCCGGAGCTCCGATGCCCGGCCGAGTTCCTCGACCGCCCTCACGTACTCCTTCATCTGGAAATAAAGCCCGGCAACCTCGACATAACGCCGGTAGTTTTCCGGATCACCCGGATCGCCTACGATCTCTTTTTTCAATTGCGCGATCCTCATGCTCGGCGCGATGAGCGGCTCGATCAGGTCCGCCGACCGGACGGCGACGGCTTTTTCAAACGCGGCGACGGCATCGTCATAGCGTCCCGTATCGAGGTAGACCGACCCCAGATTGAACCAGGTGACCGGGCACCCCGAATCGATATCAAGGGCCCTGCGGAATTCGCCCGCCGCCTCATCAAGCCTCCGCTCCTTGAAGTAAAAATACCCCAACTACCTATGCACATCGGCGTCACCGGGTTTTTCCCCGGCCTTTTGCATGAGCAGGTCGATCGGGCGATCATAGCTCTCTTTGTAAGGCTCGCGCGCAGTCGCTCGCGGCATAACCTTATAGATGAGCAGACCCGGGAAATCGGCCATCTTCTCGAAATCGAACATCACGGCGTTTGCCATGAGGCGATGGAACACGCTCACCCCCGACGGCGCCTCGGACACGATGTATGCCACTTTATCCCTCTGCAGCCGCCGCTCGAAAAGGCCCAATACCGCCCCATACTGACCGCCGCTTACCATCTTTCGCCCCGAAAGGAAAAAGAGCTCGGCGCAATCGCAAAGCACGACGCTGTCGGGCGGGGTATTTTTTTTAAGCCAGGCTGCGGCCCCCGAGAAGTCGTATTGATAGCGCCTCGCCGGAGGGGCGTTTCGACAAACGGCGCCAAGATACGAGAGATTGCTCACCGCCAAACACGCGTCGCAGGCGAGGCAGCCGAAAACGTAGACGCCCACGAGCGCGACGGCGATGCGTCCCTTTGCGCGCCGCATGGGTTTCGCCGGGATTAGGGTGACAACGCTCACACCCTCGATCAGAAACAACCATAGAAACGCCAGCACGGGGATGAGGAACCGGATTTCCCGCACCGGATAAAAGACGAGTACCGCTCCATAAGCGATCAGATAAACGGCCAACGGCATCTTCGTGCGGTCCCTCGCGCATCGATAAAGCCCAGCGAGAACGGCCAGCGCTGCGCAAACCGTCGCAAGGCGCACGACGGCGGGGCCCGGCGCCGGCAAATTGAGAAAGGCCGGAGAGAGGCATTGCTCAACCCCCGTTTGGCCAAGGAACAGGAAAGAAAAGAGCAGCCCCCCGACCGTCTCGGAGTAGCGGATGGAACCGCCGACCATGCGGCGGACCAGTTCCGCCGCCAAGGATGAATGCGCGTGACTCGTGACCGCCATACTGCTCCCATACCCCCATGAGGCGACGCCGCCGCTTTGGACAATGTAGAAGAGATCTCTCATACACCACGGTGTAATAACCGCAAGCGCCGCCGCGGTGAAGATAAGGCCCCGCCTCCATTCCCGGCGGAGGCAAAAAACCGCCCCCCCCGTCAGAACGAGGCTGATACCGCTGTATCTCGTGAGACACGCCGCTCCAGCCGCCGCTCCAGCGGCGAAAACCCTTCCCCAACGGCCGCGGTCCGCGCCGATAACGAGCCAGAGGGCCAGAGAGGAGACGAGCAAATAAGCGGACTCGGCCATCACCTCCGCGGCGTGTACGACGAAGACCGGATTGAGGGCCGTGAAGGCGGTTATCAGAACGCTTCGCCGCGGAGACACGACCCTCGTAAGCATGAGGTAGAGCACCGTCAGGGCGCAGACGCTGATCAGGATGTTTAAGGCCTTGCCTGCAATAATTATTCGGCCCGGCGCAAGCAGCGCCGCGGGGAGAAGCATTATCGGGTAGACGGGAGGGAAGTTGACGTGCACCGGGTCCCCGGGGGAGTAGAGATCGCGATATCCCTCACCACGGGACATGGAGAGCGCCAGCGCAAGATAGCGCGCGCTGTCGGGGGTATAAAAACAGATGTTATTGAGCAACAGAAACGCGCATAGCGCAAACAGGGCAAGGGAGACAACCAGAATCGCCATCGACAAAGATCGGTCGTTCATTTCCCTCTCCCCGCTTCCAGGTATCCCCTCATCTCGGGACTCACCTCCGAGTATCCCCGGCTCACCGCAATCCGGAGATTCTCCGCCGCCCTGGCCCCGTCCCCCTTAAGGTGCCAGCAGAGCGCCAGGTTATAATACGCCTGGGAAAAGCCCGGTTCCAGTTGAATCGTCTTCTCGAATTCCTCAATGGCGTTCGGGATCATGCCGGTACGGGCGTAGATGAGGCCCAGGTCATTGTGGGCCGGAGCGAATCCGGGTTTCAATTCGATCGCCCTCTTGAAATTCTCGATGGCGCCCCCTACGTTTCCATCCCGCTCCATCGTCGCCGCCATGTTGTGATATGCGTCGCGGTACAACGAGTTGATGGCGATCGCTTTTTGGAACTCCCGGATGGCCTGCGCCGCGTCCCCGTTCATCTTATAGATAATACCCAGATTATTGTGCGGCTCGGCATAATCCGCCTTCAGCGAAATCGCCTTCTCGAATTCAGGCCGCGCTTTCGTGTAAAGTTTCTGCTCGGCGTATACGAGACCAAGGTTGTTCCTGGCAATGGGGCTGTTTTCCTCCAAGCGAACGGCCCTGGAAAGCGCCTCCTCGGCCTCCTTCAGTCGCCCTTTTTTCCGGTACGCGTCGCCGAGGTTGGTATAAACCTTCGCCCCATTGGGATCGAGTTCAGCGCTCCGCTTGAGCATCCGGATAGCCTCGTCCAGTCTCTCCTCGGAGAGCAACGCCTCGCCCATATTGAGATATGCCGTCGCGGAAGCCGGGTGCTTATCGATGGCATCCGCCCAGAGGGTCCGGCTGTCCCGCCAAACGAGACAACGCCGCATCGTGAGCAGCGACAGGCAGATAATTATCGTGCAAATCGCGGCATATACCGCTCTCTTTCCAGCCTTGCCGCCATTCGAATCATCTCCGGAACAAACAGCCGAGCAAAGACGGTCGAAAAAAAGTCCAGCGAGCATGAACATTCCGATCGACGGCAGATAGGCGTACCGGTCGGCGGCGATCGCGCTCCCCACGGGCACCAATTGGAGCACCGGGAATATGGCGACCAGATAAAACAGGGGGCCGAAGAGCGCCTCCCCGCGCCGCCTCGCCATCAAAATCAAAATCGCGGCGATGCCGAGCGCAAGCAGGGAGAACGCGAACTCGGGCACGAGGACGTGGACAATCGCCGGGTACGGATAAAAGGCCGATAACGCCGCCGGGAAAAATATTTTGGCCGGATACCATATCAGGTTCCTGGCTGCAACAAGCAGGTGTGGGAGGATATCCCGATAGAACGCCGGCATCATGCTTCCCAAAGAGTTCGATACGATCCAGATGACGGCGCCGAAGACGGCGCTTAACACAAAGAAGGGGAGCTTGTTGGCTATGGACCGCCGCAAAAATCCTCTGCGATGCACCGGCGGAACCTTCTGCTGGCCGTGGCAATAATCGAGCACGATCAGCACAAACGGAAGCGAGATCGACATGGCCTTGCTAAGAAGCGCGCAGAGGAAAAAGAGCAGAGAGAGCAGATAGTACCTCCTCGCTCCGGACGCCGCGCGGCCCCCCTTTCGTCGAACATAACCACAGTATGCTAGGAGAGACCCCAGGTAGAAAAATGCGCTGAGGACGTCTTTTCGTTCCGTGACCCAGGCCACCGATTCAACGTGGATTGGATGGACCGCGAACAACGCCGCCGTCACAAACGCGACCCTCCACCGCCTGCTCAGCGCGCAGGCAAAGGCGCAGACGAGAATCGAGTTCAGGACGTGCAGCGCGACGTTAGTCGCATGATAGCCCAAGGGCCGCAGCCCGTACACGCGATATTCCAGCGCGTAAGAGAGAACCACGAGTGGGGTATAGTGCGCAACGTAAGGTCTTGAGAAAAAGGCGGCGATAGCGTGCGGGGTGATGTCCCTGATCGAGTAGTTATTCACCACGTACTCGGTATCGTCCCAGTTGACGAAGCCGTTGGTGAGCGCCGGCACATAAGCCAGCGCCGCCAATAAGGCAACAATAACGAATGTAGTCTGGATGCGGCGCATACCCGATCTCACTTGCCGATCTTGTCTAATTCTTCTCTTAATTGCCGGGCCATGGACGGGTCGATCGGCTTCAACTTTTGATACTGCGCATCCGCCTTTGCCGCGTCCCCCATCCGGCCATACACGATCCCCATGTTCAAAAGCGCGAGGGGAAAGTCTGGGCGCATTTTCAAAGCCTTATCAAATTCCGCAATGGCCTCCGCCGGCTTGCCCATGCCTGCGTAGATAATCCCAAGGTCGCAGCGGAGCCCGGCATTGCCCGGTTCATGCCGCACCGCTTCGGCGATGATGTCCCTCGCCATCTCCCAACGGCCCATCCGCCCGAGAACCACCGAGAGTTTTTTCCGCATAATGACGCTATCCGGCCTCAGTTCCAGCGCCTTCCAATATTCCATAGCCGCCGCCGGGAGATCGCCGGTCTCTGCATAGAGATCGGCAAGATCGCAATGGGTCTCCTCGTTCCCGGCATCCAGCGCCACTGCCTTGAGGTAAAGGTCCCGCGCCCGGTCCCATTTTTGCGCGCGTTGGCACAGCCGTCCGAGATTCTTCAGCGCTCCCACATGATCGGGCCGGAGCGCAATCGCCTTCTCGAACTCCTCACCCGCCCGATCGAACTCCCCCTTCTGGGACTCCAGCACGCCCAGCAGGTCGTGGGCATCGGCGTTTTTGGGATCGGTCTCGACCGACTTCTCGAGATAGTACTCTCCCTGCCTGCGTTCACCCACCTCCAGATGAAACGTCCCCAACGCCATGTACAACTCGGATTCGAAGTTAACCGAATCCTCGGGGATCTTCAGCGCCCGATTACAAAAGGCGAATACGACGGTCAGGAACGCCAACGACCATACCAACCCGGCGAACTCTCCCCGCTTCCATTTATCGCAGATGCGGCAAATGCCCGAGGAGGCAAATAGGTAGAATGCCGGTACGAGCGGAAGACGATATCGCGAGGAGACAAAGAAGAGGACGATCGAAGCGGAATAGGCGATGACGAAAAGGTAAAGATACGCCAGCCGCCGGAAGCAGCGGAGATTGATCGCCGCGCCGAATAACGCGAGGGGGATTATTATCCCCATGGGGAAACCGAACCCGCCGATCCTCCAGACGAGCGCTCCCAATACGTGAGAGTATCCTCGGAAGAGATATATATCGAGGTTCCTCGGTATTTCCCTGGAGGAGAAGAGGATCTCCGTCTTCCTGCCCAACCCCTTCAGGAACGCCGTCGGGTTGTCCTTGATATATTCGAAGGCCTTGCGGTAAAAGTATCGTGGGCCCTCAGTGGCAAGAAAAACGCCCTCATGCCGCGGCGAAACGGCCAGTTGGTACCACCGGTCTCCGGGACGAATGGCGACGGTCTTGTCCGCCTCCGGGTTGTTCCCGATGTAGAAGTTCAGCCCTCCGCTTATGGGCAGGAGAACCCATCGCTGCGTGAGCGCGTAGTTCCGCGCGAGAACCGGAGCGAGCACCAGCAACGCGCCGCATAGGACCGCACTCGCGAGCCCAGCCGCCTTTCTCCACGATCTGTGCGAGCGCCGTACGATACCCGCAACGATCGCCACGAGATAAAAGGGAATGATCAGCGGACGTAGCAGCATGCCGATGCCGCACACAAACCCCACAACGCCGAACCGAACGGGCGCCCGTTCGTCGCGCACAAGCGC
The DNA here is from genome assembly GCA_964460305.1 of uncultured bacterium. Lineage (GTDB taxonomy): Bacteria > Auribacterota > Tritonobacteria > UBA1439 > UBA1439 > JAPLCX01. The sequence continues at coordinate 25,439 of CAYWRA010000009.1, read as the reverse complement.
CCGCTCTTGAAACAAAAACAGGCTCCCCAAGAACCAAAACACCTCCCAGGTCGCGGGCAAGAGTTCCCCTTCATAAAATATGAGCGGCCCGGAGACGGCGACGAGAGCGGCGGCGACGAGACCGACATTCCTATTGAACAGCCTCCCTCCCAGCGCATAAGTCAGGACACAGGTAAGCAGGCCCAGGATGATCTGAACAACCCGCACCGACAGAAAGCCGTAGCCGAAGACGTAATAGCATGCACTTAGAAAATAGGGATAAAAAAGCGGCTGCCATACGGACTCAGGCCCCATCCCCCCGCCGTACACCTCCGCAAGCGCCAGTTTGTTATAGGTATATGCGTCTATGATCGGCGCAAAGAAGGTCGGGTTATGCAACAGGCTCTCGGACAAAAAGACCACCCGGAGCATGAAGGCAAGACCCAGGATGAATACTAATTTCGTTCGCCCTTTCACTTCATTCACCCCGCGCCCAGAGAATCATACAACTTGCCCAATGCCTCCCTGGCTTTTTCCGAACCGGGGCTGAGGTCCATTGCGGCTTGTATGTTCTGGAGCGCATGCGCAAAATAACCGAGAGAAATATTTATCTGTGCGATTTGGAGCAACAGGGCCCCCTTTTCATCCCGCCCGGCGGAGCTCGCCAACCGCCGATACAGCCCATTCATATATGAAAGCGCTTGAATCCTGCCATAGCTGCGCTGAAATACCTCTTGCGTCAGGGCCCGCTCGAGCGTTTTTTCCGCCTGCTCGTACCTGCCCGCCATGGTGTAACATCTCGCCAAGTTCAACGTCAAGGATATCATATCAGGCTGGAGTCTATTGCTCTCCTCCTCGAAGGGAAGGGCCCGTTTATATTCTCCGATTGCGAAGTACAACATCGCAATGTCGTTCAGGAGATAGGCATCAGGCCGGGAATCCCGCGCCTCCCGCAGAGCGCGCCCGATGGCCTCAACGTACTCCTCCCCGGGCGCGGCAGGAGAAAAGGACTCCTTCGGTTTCTTCTCAAGATCGAACACCAGCACGTTCTCGAAGTCCCGCACCCGCTTGAAGCAATATCTCGGATCCAAACGTATTTTCTCCTCGCAAAATGGCAGGCCGAACGACGCCTTGAGCGTCACGTAGCGAACATGGTATTTCTTTTGTACAAAGTCTACGTACCGCGGTGACGGCTCGAAGACCTCCATTTGCCTTTCCGAAAAAAGGAAGAGGGCGAGGCTATCGCTCAAAACCAATTCAGACGGCGAGGTATTCTCCCTCAGCCATCTCCCAGCCCGATTATAGCGCCACTGGCACCGGCCCGGTTTGAATTGGAGACGTCGCGACAGGTCGCGCGCGAATGGCCGCCCCTCCCAAAAACCGGACGTGAGCGCCGCCGCCAGACCGCAGTTGATCATACCCGTCACCAGCAGTGTCAAGACAAAGACACAGGCCATAACATTTCGCACTTTGCTCCGCATCGCACATTCGGCGAGAGCAATGAACAAAAGCAACACCAGGAACGGAATTGCGGGCGCCACCTGGCGCATCTCCGATTGCAGCGGGAAAACGATAGCCGTGACCAGATAGATGCAGGCCAAGGCACTCAACATGAATCGTTCTCTATTAAACCGGCACCGGGCAAACCCCTTGACAAAGAGGATATAGGTTCCAGCAACGACCATAAAACAGATATACCCGCCCATGCGCTCGACGCAGAACGGCGAAGGGAAACAATCACCGAACATAAAACCCCTGAGGAAAAACGTCGAGAATATAAGACGGGGGCACGCCTTGAGATAGAACGCCGCATTATATGTCAGCGATTCGGCGATAAAGCGCGGCGCCCCTCCCACAACGCTTTTGGACAAACTCGAAAAGATCTCCCGAATGACGGGGGGATCCCCGGCCCCGAAGCGCTGGTACAGCATCTCGCTCCTTGCGGTCCATGCCAGGTAGAGCAAAAGGGGGACCAAGACCAATCCCGCGTCAACCCACCTTAGCGCTTTGAATCTTATCTTGTAGATAAGATAGGCGAGCGCAAGGCTCATGCCCGTTACCCTGTTCAAGGCCACGGCGCTCAAGAAAATGGCGGTAATCACAAACCCGCCCCGACGTGTTTCACCGCGCCCCCTGAAGAACCAGAGGACAAACCCCCAAACAAGCGCGATGTCGACGAACTCATTCAGCGGCTGGAGCGCGAATCGGAACATGAGGAAGGGGTTGAATGCAAGAAATGCCGCGGCTGCAAGCGCCCACCATTTTCCCATCAGTCTCCTGCTAAAGAAGAAGAAACAGGTCAGGCCAACGAGGCTTATCAAGTACGTTTCCGATTTCGCCGCGATGACGCTGAGGGGGGCGCACCACATGGCGGGAACGAGGAGAATCGGGTACAGCGGCGGACGGGAACACTGCGGCGGGGAGAACGGTTTCGAGATATCGCTGAATCCACAACCCAGGGAAAGGCTCCGCGCAAGAATGATGTAGAGCGGGCTGTCTACTTCCAGAAAAACATAATCGTTCAAACCGACCACGCCGATACACAGATAGAGCGCGACCAATATCCCGACGGCCACCCGAAACACGATTCTGTCAGAATAAGACCTCACGTAATCCCTTCGCCCATATGGCCATCGCGCCCCCCGCACCCCGGCGCATCACGTTACTCTTGGGTGTTGCTATCACGCACCGCAATGAAGGCGAAAGCGGGGTCCTTCGCAATGGCCTTTATATGCTCGGCGGTAAGATACCGCGCTCCCTTATTGAGCCAGAGCGCCGCCTGGTCCGGCTTGTCGAGAAGCGCATACGCCCGGGCCACGTGGAAATACCCCCAGCCATACTCGGGCCGTTTATCCAGGACCTTACGGTACGTGTCGATTGCCTCCCCGTAAAGCTTATTCCTATAATAGAATTGCGCCAGGTCGAAAGAGACCTCTTCGGGAATCTTCCCGGTCTTGAGCAGCTTCGCAATGCAGTCGCGCGCTTCCGGAACCTGGTTGTTCAAATAAAGGGCCTTCGCCAAATTGACCAGAATAGTGGGATTCCCAGGCTCGCATCCCAACGCCTTCCTCAGGCTCCGCACGGCGTGTCCGTAATCCTTCTTCCGCTGGTACACGAGGCCCAGATTGTTATATCCTTCGGCCAGCCGGGGTTTAAGCTCCGCCGCCCCCCTGTATTCCACCTCGGCCCTGTCCAGAAGCCCCTGCGCATAGTAGACGTTTCCCATACTGATGCTCCTGGCATAGGATGCGCCGTGAGAGCTGCACGCCCTGTCGAAATAAGCCGCTGCCTCGTCCCATTTCCCCTGCTGGAAACACAGCTTCCCCAATCCCTGGAGCGCTTCGAAATTGTACGGCTTTACCTTCAGCGCCGCGTTGAACTGTTCCGCCGCCTTTTCGTACTGCCCATCCTCCATGTAGATGTTGCCAAGGTTGCATTTGAGCGCCGCGTTCAGCGGTTTTATCGCAACAAGCCTCTCGACGATCCTCGTCCCCTCCTTCGCCTCCCCCTTCTGTATGAGGGCAATGGCGAGGTTCATGTATCCCTTTACCTGCATCGGATCGACCTCGATCGATTTTTGATAATACTCGATCGCCCTATCGAGCTTGCCTTTCGAAAAGTAGATAAGGCCGAGATTGTTATAGGCGTCAGGCGCGGTGGGTCTGAGGCGCATCGATTCTTCGTATTGCGCTATCGCCCCCGCCATGTCGCCCTTGTCTCCCAAAGAGGCGCCGATGTTGAGATGGGCCCGCGAGCTCCCCGGCGCCTTACGCACGCCGTCGGTCCATAGCGTCAGGCCGTTCATCCATACGGCATTTCGCTCTATGGTAGCGTTCCCGTAAAGGATGAATATTAGGACCGACGCCAAAACGGCGAGCCGTTCCCCACGCGCCCCCGCCAGCGCTTTAAGGAGAAGCGCTCCAATCATCGCCACGCCGAAGCAGGGAAGGTACAAATACCGTTCCGCTATCATATTCGAGATGGGGACTATGTCGAGCACCGGGAGAAGGCTGATCAGGATAAACGACAACGCGAAGCAGGCGCGACGCTCCCTTGCCCGGAAGCGGACGATCATGGCAATGAAAAGCGCCATCACCGCCAGCGCGGCAAACGAGTCGAACGAGATAAACGGTCGAATGACGCCGTCATCGTATTCGACGCTCAGGCCGACCGGGAGAATAAACAACCTCAGGTAAAGGCTGAAGATCTGAGGAACGGCGCTGATCCTGGCCAGAAGCCGCCAACATGCATAACCGACCGCCTGCTCGCTTGGATTATAGAATATGCCGTACCTTAGGGTGTAATACGCCAGACCAACCAACGCATATCCGGCGTAAACCCTCGCCGCTTTTCTAAATCCAGTATGCTGTTGGAGGGGAGCTAAAAATAACAGGTCGTAGATTATAAAAATCAATGGGAGGGTTGCGGCCATCTCTTTCGAGAGGAGCGCCAGGAAGAAACATACAAGTGAGATAACGTAACAGAAAGCAGCGCGGGTTGCGCTTGCGCGCCGCCGACCGTCTCCCCACGCCGCAATCCCTCTTTCCCGCACCCCGACGAATAAAAGCAGCGACAAGAGGAAGAAGAACGCGCACATCAAATCCTCGCGGAACCCCACGGAGTTCACGGCCTCCGTCTGGATGGGGTGGATGGCGAATACTATCGCGCCGAGGAGCGCCGGCAGAGGGGCCTTGAGAAAGCGGCATAATAAAAGATAGACGACGATCACCGTCGCAATGTGCCAGAGCAGGTTCGTCAGGTGGAAACCGAGCGGGAGGAAATACCAGAAGATAAAATCGAAAAAATATGTGAGCGTCACCAGCGGACGGAACGAAATCTCCCCCGAGAAACGATAGTAATCCATCGTGAGGAACGAGCCGAGGTCGTGGATGTTGCTGAATAGCTCCTCATCCATCATCCCCTTGTCGTCGTATGTGAAATCGTTGCGCAGCGAGTTGCCGTAGGAGACAAGACCGATTATGATGAGCAACAGTATTGCGTTGTGTTTTGTCATTTGACGTTGGCAAAGACCCCTGTGGCAGCCCCCTGCCGGCTTGCCCGGCAGGTGAATCAGTTCTGACTCATTACCTCTCCCCCTCAAAGGGGCCCCTGGTAACTTCGGGGCGCGCTCCCGTGGTAGATTATACAACTACGTAACATCCCCGGCGACAAAATCCTTGCAGGACCGGTGTAACTCACCTATCATATTGCGGGCAAAACAAGGGATAAACACGGAGGAGGCAACCATGGAGAGACACCACTTTCGCCAAGCAGTGCTGCTGTTCTTATGTGCGGTCTTGTTGCCGGCATGCGGATCGCGCGCCGATGACCAGAAATCAAAAGCGGTTGCGCAGAAACCCGCGGTAGCTGTGAAAAAGCCGGCGGAGATCGCGCAGAAACCAAAGGGAAAGAGCGTTCTTGATGAATTGAAAGAGGAGGATTTCCTTCCCCAAAAATCGCTTACGCAGGAAGAGTTCAACAAGATGGCCGAAGAGGTGGTGGCCGTCGTCGGGGGGAAGGAGATCAGGAAGAAAAACGTATGGGAAGCGTTCTGCGTGTCGAAAGACAACGATCAGGTCCCGCCGTTCGACCGGCAGTTGCTGAACCAGGCGATCGAGAGCGAGCTGCTCTACCAGGAGGGATTGCGGCGTGGCCTTGATAAAACCGATGAATTCAAAAAACGGTTGAAAGAAGAGCAACTCAACCGATGGAAAAGCCAGGTTCCGCGCCTCGCCGACCTGATCGAGCAGAAGAAACTCAATGAATTCAGCCGGACAATGCCGCCATCAACGCCTTCTCCGGAGAAGGTCGAGGCGTTATTCGCCGAATACCGAACACGCTTCCCAAAAGATACATCGTCAGATGAGCAAGTCAAAGAGACCCTCCGAGCCATGCTCGGCAAGCAGGCGTTGTATACCGCCTACCAGAAATGGCTCGCCGATCTCCTCGATGCGGCGAAGATACGCGTGAACGAAAAACCGCTGACGCTGGCGAAGGTGAGCCAGTCGCTGCGGGATTTCTCCCTGGCCGATGGGATCAAGGGCATCAAGGCCGGACAGAGGGAAGCCCAGATGATGTACGACATCATCAGGCAAACGCTCCCGGGCGACACGGACGTGACGAAGCTAACGCTAGAGGTCAACGACGATTCGATTAACGTCGGGGAACGGCCGGAACTACAGGAGATTCTCCAGCAGGCAAAAACAGCCCATAAGGAAAAGCTTGCGGCGCCGACGAAAGCGGAGGCCAAAGAGTTTGCATTGAAGTTGTTTACAATCGTGAAAAATTACGTCCTCGCCCAGGAGGCGAAGAAGGAAGGGATCAGCCTCGCCGGCGAGGGTCCGCTCTGGGAAACGCCGGTTAAAAAACAGATCATCGCCTCGATGCTAATCGGGAAGATCACCGAGGAAGAAACGCCCGTGGAACCCACCAAGGAAGAAATCATTGATTTCTACCGCACGCACCCGATGTATCAGGACATGGATATCGAGGCCGCGAAGAAGAGGATATACACGAGGCTCAGCTCCGAAAAAACGCGGCAGGCGGCGTTCAACCGGCTAAAGGAAAGATTTCCGGTCAAGATCATCAAAACGGAGTGAGGAGATTGCCGGGTTTGCGATGATTATATTTCTTGCACCTGATTTACCCGATTATCCCGAATATCAGAGAAAATCAGCGGAATCGGGTGCACAAGCATAACCGCCGTCAACGCCCCATCTCACGGAGTTGGCTCAAGTTCCTCTGCGCTGGCTCGTTGCGGAGGTCGATCTTCAGGACTTCTTCCCACTCCCGCCGCGCTCCCTCATAATCTCCGCTCCTGCCGAGCGCCACGCCGAGGTTGTTCCTAGCGTCAAGGAGATCAGGCTGAAGACTAACCGCCTCTTTGAATTCCCGGATGGCTTCCTCGGGTTTCCCCTGTTCCAACAACGCCTCTCCCAAAAAGACGCGGCTTCGCGCCGAACGCGGGTCAATTGCCAGCGCGCGCCTATGGCAATCAACCGCCTCATCCCATTTCCCCTGCCGGCAGTATAAGCGCCCAAGGTTGTCGTACGCATGCGCATGACCGGGGTCAAGCTCGATCGCCCGGCGATAATCCCGCTCCGCCTCATCCGTTTTCCCCATATGCTCGGCCGCTACGCCGAGGTTAAAACACAAATCGGGAGTCTCTCCGCTGCTTTGCAATGCCATCATGAATATATGGTACGCCTCTTCATATTTGCCCTCCCCCGCCATCCGATTCCCCTCGGTGATAATGTCGGAGACCAAGTCGGGATTCAAATCGAGGGCACGTTTGAACTCGCGGCGAGCGTTATCCTTTTCTCCCCGACTTTCGTGGACCAAGGCAAGCTGTAGGTGCGCCTCCGCAAGACCGGGCTTGAGTTCGAGCGCCTTCTTGAACCAGCCGATGGCCTCCTCTCCGCGCCCCATTTTTTTATACGTGTATCCAAGGTTGTAATACGACTCGGGATGCCGCGGGTAGAGCTCCATGGCTTTGCGGAATGCTTTGACAGCGTCGGGGTATGCGCCCTGCTCACAAAAGAGCGTCCCCAAATCGTTATATGCATCGACGAATCTCGGGTCGAGCGCGACGGCCGTTTCATATTCCCTGCGCGCCCGGGCATAATCTTTCCCATCCACATAGGCGTTCCCGAGGATCGTGTGCGCCCGCGCGCTCTTTGGGGCCTTTGCGAGAGCGTCCGTCCAAAGGGTAAAATTATCCCTCCAAATGGTTGAACGCTTAATGGTGATGAAGCACAGAATGGCTATTAGGATGAGGAACAGGATGGCTCGCGATCCATTCTGAATTCTGGCTCCTGACTTCTGACCGTCCGAGTAGTTACTCATAAGCGACTATTTTGCGGAGGCCGCTCCACGGCGACAAGCCTCTATCCGCGAGGGATCGACATCGTATCCTAAAGAGCGCGCTCTCAGGAAATCGTCCAGGGCGCGCGCATAATCCTCATTGAAAAAATAGACCGTCGCGCGGTTATAGTATGCCCCAGCAAACCGGGGGTCCAGCCTCAATGCAACGTTGAAATCCACGAGGGCCCGCGCGTAATCCCCCCTGTCCCCGTATACCGCCCCTCTGTTGTTATACGCGTCGGCGCTCTCCGGCGCGAGTGAAATCGCCCGATCGAAATCCGCGATTGCATTCTCATACCGGCCCATTTCCGTCCAGGAGTTTCCCCTGTTGATGAGCGAATCACGGTGATCGGGAACGAGCTCCAACACCTTGCCGAAATCACGGATGGCCTGGTCGCTTTCGCCCTTCTTATGATACGCGAGGCCGCGGTTATAATACGCCTCAGGGAACGACGGTATGAGCCGGATGGCATTCGTGCAATCCCCGATCGCGTCGTCATACCTGCCGAGGGCGATAGAGGCGTTCGCCCGTCCCACGTAGGCGCGCGGATGCCCGCCGGTCTTTGCCAGCGCGTCGCTCCACAAAGCCATCTCATCTCCCCACACCGCCGTTCTTGCCCTCGCCTCTCTCACAAGGTAGAGCAGACTGAGGGCGACAACGGCCGCGACCGTCAGGCTAGACGCGCGTCGCCTCATATCGACTGCTCCGAGACGGCACAGGATGAGCGCGATTGCGAGACACAGGCCCATTGAGGGAAGATATAGGTAGCGGTCCGCGCGGATGTTGAAAATCGGATATACACCGCTCACGGGGAGCAACGTCACAAAAAACCAGACGCAGCCGAATACGATCAGCTTCCCTCCCTGAAATCCTAGAATCCATACCAGGAAGGCGCACAAGAGCATGAAACCGACCAGAAGCCCGACTGCGAGCGCTCCCACCGGCTCCGTAACAACGTATTCGGCGCTCAGTCGCATGGGATAGAAGAACGATCCGAGATCGCACGCAACTACCCGCAGCTTCAAAAGGCCGGCGGAACAAAGACCGCTCATCGACAATCCTTCCCCGCGAGGCGCCTCTCCATGCATCAGGCCAAACGTTACTACTGCATATACGATAAGAACCACGATATATCCCGCATAGCGGGGGAATCTCTCCCTCCATCCATCACTCCCCCCACTCCGTGCAGATCTTACAAACAGATCATATATGATAACCATCGCCGGAAACGTAACCGCCATCTCCTTCGACAGGAGAGCCAGCCCGAAGCATGTAAGAGAGAGGCCGTACCTCCGGCCTTTCGCATACAGGAGCATCGCCAACAAGTACCAGAATGCGCACAAGAGATCTTCGCGATACGAAATGCAGTTGACCGCCTCTGAATTGATCGGATGGACGGCAAAGAGGGCGGCGGCCATGAACGGCACATACCGGTACCCCACCTCCGGCCCGGCTCGCGATATAAGCTCGGTGAGAAATAGGAACAGGATCGACACAACCGCCAGATGGAGCAGCAGATTCGTCAGGTGATAGCCGAACGGCTTCAACCCCCATAGGGCATAGTCCGGAAAGTAGCTAAGCGTCACGACGGGGCGGTAGCTCTGCTCCGCTGAAAGTGTGAAGTAATCCTTTTGGACGAGGTGAGGGATGCGATGCCAGCTTTTGATCAGGCTGTTCCGGACAACGGTGTATTCATCGTCATACACAAATCCATTGCGAAGGGAGGGAAGGTATGCGATTGTTCCCAGCGCCAATATAACCAATAGCGAATACAGATTCCTTCTCATCTATCCGCCTGGGCCGCCAGCATTCATGTCATTGAGATGAAAGTATACCATATCGGAGGAAGAATATTCTTGCCGTTGGCTGGGAAATACACCGAGCAAGGTATCCCCGTGGGAACAAAAGGGATATGAATGGGAAACCGTCGAAGCCGGGGCAGTGGGGACCTCATGCAGACAGATAGATCAAAACCACCGGCCCACCGACCGGCGCTCGGCACCACGCAAACCTACCCCATCGCATCGCGCTTAACCTGATCTATTCATCAACCGCAGCGGTTGAGAAACGACTCAACGCCGCACAATAAATCCAGCAATACCGCCGCATTCCACATCAAGCAAATCGCTGTTGCACGGGCCTCGTGCAGCCCGCCGGGCCGATCAGTCATCACGCATAAAAAGCGGGATGAACAATGCCGTGTTAGACTAGTTACCTATGCAGACAAATAGCGCCAACTCACCGAGCTGCCAAATATCTGGGTGGGGCACCATGCAAACCCACCCCATCGCATCGCGCTTAGCTTGTGTGGCTGCCCCACGCATTCCCAAATCGCTTCAATTTAGCGCTGCACCAAACCAGTCGCTACAAAACCCACCCCACAAGGGGACTATTCGCTTAGCTTCTTAGACGGTATGAATAGTCCAAGCTGAGAGGGTTATATTACTCAGCAGCAAATTCAGTAAAGGTATGATACATCTGCGCATCAGAAAATATGCCGAACTGTCTTTATTTCAATATTTGGAGCTTAAAAAGCTTGCAATACATATTTTGGCGGCAAGTGTTGCAACACCCCGCCTTATCGCCGAACTATTTGATTCATCCATGCGTGCATTGGGTGTAATTTTCTATACTACATCATGTTATGACTCAGGCAACGACTCCGCCATGTTTAACGTCCGACGCTCATCCACCCGAACGTTGCATTCGGGTTGCGCGATGACTTTTAAGCACTAAAATCTGAATTATTGTTTTGACTAACCATTTTTTATGCGCCGTTTTGGCGCGCCTGATTCCCCTGATATTGCTGATAGTCCGGATGATCTGGGATCCAAGAATTCACGCCGAAGGGGCCCCTTGGGGGGAGGCACGGAGAGGACCAATGACAAATACCAAATGACACATGACAAAATACGATGAGGCTTTATCCTTTTGTCATTTGGTATTTGTCATTCTCAATGTTGGGATTTGCCCGCCCTACGGAGCCTTGGCGTAGTCGGGCCTGCCCGCAACGCTCTCGCTTGCGAGGAGGGCGGGGGATTTCCGCTGCGGTCGGTGAACAGGTCAGGCTCAGGCTAATGCTTCGCAATGTTCCGCTGCGCTTCCTTCAACCTGCCCAAGAATTTTCCTTTATGCAATTGGAAGGTCCATTTCTTGAGGATATTCGAGCCGACAAGCCGGAAAAAGTAGTAGCGCCATCTCCGATACCATCTCCTCCATCCGGTCTTGATGCTGAAAATATACAGGAGCAAATATGGAAACGTGAAAATATTGAGAAGAAACATCACCACACATCTCGCATTGTAAAACCGCCCCATAATCCCCCTCACCGCACGCTGCATCTCCTCGGCGCTCAGCGGAGGATCCGGCTCGAAAAGGGGGAAGCTTGCGTCGTAATATTCCCACCCAAGATCGCTGCGTGAATAGATCCTGTTCTGGCGCGCGAGGCGCTCCCGCAAGGCCGTACCGGGCAGGGGAACCGGCAACACCACCTGGATCGTATCGATACGGGCCTCCTTTATAAACTTCCTGTAATGCTTCACCCTCTCCCCGGCGGGCATCGTGAAACAAGCGTCTTCTTTCATGGGATAACCAAAAATAAACATGCCGTGCACGAAAAAACCATGATGATGGAATGTTCTGCTCATCTCCACCATGTCTTCCGGCCGGAGTCTCTTGTTCATCGCCGTGAGCTCCTCGGGTATCGGCGATTCGAAGCCGATCGCGACGACGTTGATGCCCGCACTTCTCATCGCCCCGAGCAACTCCGGATCCCGCGCGGCGTCCAGTCGGATTTGAGCGGTGAACCTCAACCGCCTGCCGATAAACTCCTGATAATCCTTTAACAGGTTGCACAGCCGCAGCGTCTCGCTTCGATCCTGGCCGAATAGGTCATCCACGATGAAGAAGTGCCGCGCGTGCATCGTCTCCACGATCTTGGCCACCTGCTCGACCAACCGCTCCGGAGAGGCATAGCGCGGCCTTCCCTTCACCGTACAGAACTCGCAATTCATCCCGCAGCCGCGCACCCTCCCCACGGGGAAGAGACTGAGCGTGGCATACCTCAGTAGATAAAAATCGGGCAACGGCAGCGCGTCAAGGTCCTGTATCGGAGGCCGCGAAGCGGTGCGGACCGTCTCTCCCTCTTCTCTATACACCAGTCCGGCGACCGAACAGAGATCGCCTCCGCCCATCATGGCGCGGAGGAACTCCTTGATGGTTTCTTCTCCCTCCCCCATCACGATGAAATCGACATCCGATGCCAGCGCTTCCGGTATCGTCTCATCCACAAAATGCTGCCCGCCCGCGACGGTGATGGCCCCCGCTTTTTTGTAAAAGCGCGCCAGCTCGTACACGCGGGGAATGGTGCTGGTAAGCCCGCCGTAGAATCCCACGACATCCGCCGGCCTCTGTTTCTGGATCAGCTCATGGTCCGCGCCGCGTGAGGCGCCCAACGGACCGCACCTGCGAAGGTTGTTCTCATCAATGACCTCGACTTCCCAGCCCTCGACTTCACGGGCCGAGCTGGCGACACATACCGCCCCGAGGGACGTCGTCTTGTCGGCGAGGAAGGAGTAGACATTGAACGCAGGATAGACTGGGATCACTATCCGCAACAGATATCTCTTTTTAAATGGCAGACCGTATTTCATAGTGCGCAATTATACCACCTCTTCCGCTCAAATCATTGTATATCCGCCGGCGGCGCCCATGATATACTTCTGGCTCACCTTTCAAATCTGCGGCAGCGGCATAGGAAACCGTCTACACACTCGGCATGTCCGCCCCCACGCCGTTTTTCCAGGATCGGGGCTGCCATGCAAGGAACTACGGGCAGTGATGAAAAAAATCTGCGTTATCGGCAACTTTTCGGGCCGCAACATGGGCGATGCGGCGATCCTGGGGGGGCTTCTCGAGGACGTCTCCACCCTCTACCCGGATACCCTATTCGTCGTCCCCACGATCAAACCATCTTTCGTGAGAAGGGCGTACTCGCGCTACAACGTGCGGCCGGTCTCCCTAATGCCCTGGAACCTGAGCCTGAAGATCCTCGGCGTCCCCATTTTTACCTCCACCCTACGCTCAGACGTCATCCTCGTCACCGACGCCATCCTGTTCGACCGCCGGCTCTACGACCCGACGCACAACTATCTCCTCACCCTCTCGCACGTTCTGCCCCTCGCACACAGGCGCGGCATACCGGTCGTCCTCTACAACATGAGCCTCGGCCCAGTCAAAACCAGGAAAGGCACCGAATGCCTCAAGCGGGTGCTCTCCTGCTCAGACCTTATCATTACGCGTGACGCGGAATCCCAGGACCTCGCCCGCCGCTTCGGAGTGGGAGATGATAAGCTCCGTCGCGGGGCAGACAGCGCCCTCAACATCGTCCCCTCCGGCGCAGAGAGGCTCGGAGAGATCATGCGCCGCGAACGTTTCTGGGCGGATAAAAAGCCCATTGTAGGCTTCAACATCAACAGCTATCTCGACACCGACGTACGGACCGGAGGGAAGGGGATCGATCACGATTATGTGCTCCGCGTGATGAGCGCCGTAATCGACAAAACGATTTCCACCCTCGACGTCAACATCCTCCTCGTCATCACGCAGCCCATGGATATTAACATCTCCTCTCAGCTAATGAGCCGCGTGACACACTCCGAACGCATAAGATCGATCTCCAACAGGGAATACTCGCACGAAGACCTTGCCAAAGTGCTATCACAATGCGCGATGGTCACCGCCATGCGGACACACTGCCTCATCCTTGCCTCCGCGATGGGAGTCCCGGTCGCAGGCATCGTCTCCTACCCGAAGAACAGGGGATATCTGCGCTCAATCGACATGGGAGACCAGCTCCTCGAGTTTGACGCCTTCGACGAAGATAATCTCTGGCGTCTTGTCGAGAAGACATGGAAGGGCCGGGAAGAACTACGCCGTCGCCTCCTGCCCGCCATCGAGAGGGAAAAGGCAAGGGCCAGGATGAGCGCGGAGCTCATCAGGCCTTACGTTGAGGCATTACTTGAGATGACATATGTGAAGCGTGGCGGCGGAAGTTCAGGGTGCCGGCGCGTAGCGCGATAAGACCTCTTTTATCTCCCGCGATGTTCTCTCCTTGCTCCAACCAAGCTCAGCGCCCATGATTTCCGCACACGCGCGGAGGCACTCGTCCCCTGGGTTTCCCGCAGAGCCCAATTCGGTGCGCCTGGAGATGACGTCGGCAAGCGTGAGCGCCATTTCCTGTCGGGCGGCATGGGCGATCTCCGCGCCGATCACGCGCTGCTGCCCCGGCAGCGCGCGCCCGAGCACGGCATCCTTCCTGACGTGGGAAAGCACGTCGCCGTAGCGCGACCCGTAGTGATAGACGAGATGGGCCATGCTTTCCTCCGTCACGCCGGCGGGTTTGGAGCGGATGGCGCTTGCCAGAAAATCGTCGAAACGCTCGATTTCGCCGCCGTAGATCGGGGTTTCGAAGCTACTGCTCTTTACGAAAGCAACCCCTAGTTTTTTCATTGCCAGATCAATTGCCCGTTCCGCGACGTCGCGCGCCGTCGTGTATTTCACTCCCATAACGGTCACGATACCGTCCCATCCGTCAGCCCGCGAATGGTCGGTGATGCGGTAGTGTTTACGGATGGCGACCTCGCCAGTCCGGGCGCTCACCCGGCTCATCGGGCCCAGCCCGCCGTAAAAAAAAATAACATCCCTACGACCAAGCCGCGCATCGGGATAGGCCCTGTTGATCTCCGAGAGGAAGGCGTCGATATCGCCCTCCCTCACCCTGTAATTGTCCGGGTCGCCTTCATACGGCGCGTATGCAGTCCCCACGAGACAAACATTGCGCCATGGGGTGACGAAGTAGAGGCGCGAGCCCTTTCCACCGAGCGATTTTTCCCCCGTGCGGCCGGCGCCGCTCGAAAGGCCCGCCGCATAGTCGCCGAGAAACCGGCGAGTCACAAGGATCGTCGATGTAGCAAGCATGATGGGGCTGGAGTGAATGCCCCCTGAAAGCCTACCGAGCACCCCATCGATCCACGGGCCGGCGGTATTGAGCACCAGACGGCCCCTGATGTCAACGGGCGTTCCGGTGATCGCGTCGCGAGCCCTGACGCCGCACACGCGGCGGTCTTTAGTGAGAAATCCCGTCGCCTCAAGATGGTTGGCGGCGTCAGCCCCCCTCTCGCACGCCGAGAGAATGAACGAGAGGACGAGCCGCTCCGAGTTGTGTGTCTGGCAATCGTACCAGACAGCCCCGCCGGTCAAGCCATCCCTCGGAACGCCGGGGAGAATGCGAAGTAGTTCGTCTCGGGAGATGGTCCGGCCTCGCGGAAGGCGCTTCTGGGGATCGTCCAAGCGGTTCCTGTCGAATCCGATGATATCGTTGAGAAAGAGCGCGATCGCAAGCGCCATCCGGCCCTTTGTCAGATGGCCGTACGTCGGCATGACACAGGGAAGTGGATGGACGAACTGGGGAGCTATCTTCATGAGAGTGCGCCGTTCCCGTATGGATTCGCGCATGCGGACGATGTCGAGCTGCTGGAGATAGCGTAGCCCCCCATGGATGATCTTCTGGCTGTTTTGCGACGTCGCGGCGCCGAAATCGCCTTTGTCTATTAAGGCGACCTTTAATCCCCTTAAGGTTGCGTCCCACGCCGCGCAGGCGCCATAAATCCCGGCGCCGACGACCACCACGTCGTATTCCTGTGATGACAGTTTCTTAAGATCACGCTTCATGGGATTCCTTGGATGTATCCGTGTAAAGTATCACCCCATGCTTCTCCTGTCAACAATCGAGGCGCAGGGATTTTTCTGCACCTGATTCCCCTGATTTCTCTGATAGTCAGGTTAATCAGGTAGATCAGGTGCTCCAAAACATGGGTATAATGTTTTGCTTGATGTTATGACATCCCCAACATATAATTCCAATATGGTTATCCTTTACACAAAGCATGCGAAGCCGCGCATTAAACAACGGGAGCTCTCCCCCAAGCAGATAGCGGAAACCATAAAAAGACCTGACAAAATCTTGCCAAGCTTCAAAAATCGGCAGCTTCTAAGAAAAGACTTCTCAGGCAAAACGCTTGAAATTGCCCTCGTGAGAGAAAAATCGGATATCATCATCTTGACAGCCTATTGGCTGAAGGAGTTTTAACATGAACATATCTTACGACTCGAAAGCCGATGCTCTTTATATCCAGTTTCAAAAGGGTAAGGTCAAAGAAACGCTCAAAATAAGAGACGGTCTTCTCGTCGATGTCGATAAAGCCGGGCATATTTTCGGAATCGAAATTCTGGATGCCAGCTACCGCATTACTCCCAAAACGATTGAAACAGTTCACGTCGAGCTCCCCATAAACGCAACCGCTTGATTTATTCCAACCCACCACGGATTGCACACATTCCTTATACGGGAAGGGAAAACATCTTCTGCTCCCCGTAATAATTCTTTCTCTCTTTTACTCTTTGTAAAGCTATTCCAGCTAATCAGGTAAATCAGGCGCTAAAGGCGCTCAAGAATCACTTGTAACTCCCGGCGATCGACTTTAAAATGTACGTATCGTGAAATACCGCTACGCCATACTTTCCGTCATCCTCTTCGCCGGCAATGCCGTTGCCGGGGGGATTGGACTCAACAAAGACGCGCTCCGCGTGAGTCCGCCGGACCCGCAGGGGGTTGTCACCATTGCCGGACCGCCCGCCTGTGTTTTTGGCGCGCCGCCGATTTACATAATGGCCAGGAATAAAAAAACGGGGGCGGCCGTCAGCGCCACCGCCCTATCCAATGGAAGTTTCAGCCTCCGGATACCGGCGAGCGGACGGGACACGGTGAGACTCTCCTTCGTCTCCGCCAACGGCAAGAAGAAATACGTGACAGTGAAGGTCCCGCCGGGCGGACAAGGTTACGAGAGGGGGGCAAAGCGGCGAGAGAAGCATGAGGTGAACGTGGACCTCGGCCAATTTTCCCAGTTCGGCGCGCCGGAGGTGGTGCAGGTGAAGCCGGACGGTAGGGGCGGAACGCGGGTGCACGTGGGCGCGAGGCCGACGATAACACCCCTGGCGCCCACGCCGGACGTAACCGCTGCCCCGCCCCCGACTCCATCTCCGAAACCCGAAGAAGCTCTTCCCGCAACCCCTCTCACAGAGAAAGCCGCCGCCACACCGCCTGCCGATCATCACGAATAGATGAAGCATGGAAAATAAACTTTCGACCACAGATTGACACAAGATTAGCACAAGATTTATTCCAAAAAACTTCTCATCATAATCTTGTGAAAATCCCCCAAAGAGGCCTCCAAAACCGTTTATAGTCACTGGTTTCTAGTCGCTCGTTCTTTGTAAATAGGAACTATAGTTGGGGTATTTGTCATTCCCGATATTGGGGTTTGGGATTTGCGTAGAATATTTTGCTATAATTTACGTTTCACCCATGAGAAATCCTATTTTTCCCAGAAGCATAAAAGAGCCCGACGAGCGGATCCCTTCAGGCTGCTCGATCGGGGGAATCATGGACGCTTGCGGTGCGACGATCCCGGGCGCCGACATCATCCGTCTGATCGCCGTGATGCACGACCGATCGAACGGCCTCGGCGGCGGCTTCGCCGGTTATGGGATCTATCCGCGCCACAGGGACGATTACTGTTTCCACCTCATGTATGATTTCGACGAGGCCAAGCAGCAGACGGAGGCGGCGCTCAAGAAATGCTTCGAGATCGTCGGCGAGGAGGAAATCCCCACCGCCCACGTCAAGGAAGTGGTGAAACGCCCCATCTTATGGAGATATTTCTTACGGATCCATCCTGAGACCCGTGAGCGTTATTATGAGTTGAGCGACGACGACATCGTGATGATGGTGGTAATGGAGGTGAACGAGTTCATCAAAGGGGCGTTTATAGTCTCCTCCGGGAAAAACATGGGGGTGTTCAAGGGAGTCGGCTACCCGGAGCAGATCGGGCAGTTCTACCGCGTCGACGAGTATAACGCGGACATTTGGATCGCGCACGGCAGGTTCCCGACGAATACGCCCGGCTGGTGGGGGGGCGCGCACCCGTTCGGGCTTCTTGGGTACTCCCTCGTGCATAACGGCGAAATTTCTTCATACGGCACCAACAAGCGCTATCTGGAGGAGTTCGGGTACCGGCTCATGCTCCAGACCGACTCGGAGGCGATACTTTACATGTTTGACCTGCTGCTGCGAAGGCACCGCCTGCCGGTCGATATCGCCTGTACGGTACTCGCTCCACCCCTCTGGGATCGGATCGAGCGGATGCCGGTTCGGGAAAGGGACCTCTACAAAACTCTCAGGATCGTATACGGGAGCTCGATGATCAACGGCCCCTCAGCGCTCATTCTTGCCCACCCTGGGGGAATGGTCGGACTCGCCGACCGAATCAAGCTGAGGCCGCTCATCGCGGCTAGAGCGGGATCGCGCTGTTTTCTTGCCAGCGAGGAGTGCGCAATAAACGCCGTCTGCCCGGCTCCCGATCGGGTCTGGTCGCCCGCAGCGGGAGAGCCGGTGATATTTACGATTGGAAAAACATGAAATCGTTTTTGCAGCCCGAATTCCACGTCACTCGCGACGAAGAGCGATGCATCCACTGCGAGGTGTGCGTACGGCAATGCGCGTTCGAGTCGCACACGTACGACCCGGCGGACGGACGGGTGACCACGGAGAGCCTGCGGTGCGTGGGTTGCCAGCGCTGCGCGACCCTATGCCCGACGCAGGCGTTGGTCGTAGCCGAGCATCCCCGCCAGTATCGCCCCCATGCATATTGGACTGCGCGGACGATTGAAGATATCTACAAGCAGGCGGAGACGGGCGGGCTCCTCCTATCGGGCATGGGGAGCGACGTACCGCACAAAATATACTGGGACAACCTTCTCCTCGATGCCAGCCAGGTGACGAACCCGTCCATCGATCCTCTCAGAGAGCCGATGGAGTTGAAAACGTTTCTCGGGCGAAAGCCCAGGGCGGTTTCTCTCTCGCACAAAAAAGGAACCCCTTCGCTCGAAACGATGCTCATGCCGCAACTGGAGCTCGAAACCCCGATCCTCTTTTCCGCCATGTCATACGGCGCGATAAGCTATAACGCCTGCCTGGCGCTCGCAAGGACCGCGGAGCAGTGCGGCACGTTCTATAACACCGGAGAGGGCGGCCTGCACAAGGACCTCTACCGGTATGGGAAAAACACCATCGTGCAGGTCGCGTCGGGAAGGTTCGGCGTACACAAAGACTACCTCGAATCGGGGGCGGCTATAGAGATCAAGATCGGACAAGGGGCGAAGCCCGGCATCGGCGGGCACTTGCCAGGCGAAAAGGTCGATCGGGCCATCTCTGAAACCCGCATGATTCCGGAAGGGACCGACGCCCTCTCCCCCGCTCCCCATCACGACATCTATTCCATCGAAGACCTCGCACAGCTAGTCGCGGCGCTCAAAGAGGCGACGCGGTATCGCAAGCCCATCATCGTGAAGGTCGCCGCGGTCCACAACATCGCGGCGATCGCGAGCGGGATGGTGCGCGCGGGGGCGGACATAATCGCCATCGACGGCCTCCGCGGGGGCACGGGCGCCGCGCCCACGAGGATCAGGGACAATGTCGGGCTTCCCATCGCCCTCGCGCTAGCATCGGTGGATGAGAGGCTGAGGCGCGAGGGGATACGCAACGAGGCCTCGATCATCGCCGCCGGCGGCATACGCAACAGCGCGGACGTCGTCAAGGCGATCGCTCTCGGAGCGGACGCGGTGTATATCGCGACCGCCGCCGTGATTTCCATAGGGTGCCACATGTGCCAGCGCTGCTACACGGGGAAGTGCAACTGGGGCATAGCAACGCAGGATCCCTATCTCGTCAAGAGGCTCAATCCCGAGATCGCCGTCCGGCGCCTCACCAATCTCATCCGGGCGTGGAGCCTGGAGATCAAGGAGATGCTCGGGGGGATGGGGGCAAACGCCATAGAATCGCTCCGTGGCAATCGGCTGCGCTTAAGGGGAATAGGATTATCGCGAGAGGAACTGGACATTCTCGGGGTCAAGCCCGCCGGTGAATCGTTGTAGGCAGCGCGCCGTTACGGCGGGTTGGCTTCGTGGCAAAGGACACACCCAATCATGAAAAGAATATACGTTCGTGAGGAATACTGCATGGGGTGCAGGCTGTGCGAAATCCACTGCCTCGTGGAGCATTCCCGGTCGAAGAAGATAATCAAGGCGTACAAAGAAGAATTTCCCCGCGCCGTACCCAGGCTTATCGTCGAGCAGGAGGGGCCGCTCTCGTTCGCGCTGCCATGCAGGCACTGCGAAGAGGCCCCCTGCATCGGCGCGTGCATCAGCGGAAGCATGCACAGGGACAAGAAAACCGGCGCCGTGATGAATGACGCGGACCGCTGTGTGGGCTGCTGGTCGTGCATCATGGTCTGCCCCTTCGGCGTGATCGTACGGGACGTCAAAGAGCGGAAGGTTGCAACCAAATGCGACCTCTGCCCGGACAGAAACGTGCCGATATGCGTCGTCTCATGCCCTAACGAGGCACTCGTCTATGAAGAGCGAAATGAAAAGTAACGGGTATCCTTACGTAATCGTCGGAAATTCGATTGCGGCCGTCGCCGCGATCGATGCGATCCGCGAGCACGACAGCGAACGCCCGATCCTCGTCATCGACCGTGAGATGCGAGAGACATACTCTAGGCCGCTCATTTCGTATTGCCTCGAGGGCCGCGTGGATGAAGAACATATCCGTCTGCGCCCCAAAGAATATTACTGGAAGTTGAAGGTGACGGTGTTGTCGGGAATCGTTCGATCGCTCAAGACTCGAGAACGGCTTATCATCACCGAAAAGAACGAGCGGATCTCATATGAGAAGCTGCTGCTTACCCCGGGCGCGGAACCGGTCATCCCGCCGATTCCCGGCATTGACGGCCCACACGTCTATACCTTCACCACCCTGGCCGACGCTGATTCCCTTCTTAAAAACGTCAGAAAAAAGCAGAAGGCGGTAGTGATCGGCTCCGGCTTTATAGGGATCAAGGCCGCAGAGGGGCTGAAAGCCCTCGGAGCGAAGGTGACGGTGGTGGAGCTGGCCAACCGCCCCCTTCCCTCCATGCTCGACGCCGAGGCTGGAAAAATCGTCGCCGCCAACATCAGGCGGAGCGGGGTCAGGCTAGTGCTTTCCAGCCGCGTAGTCGAGATTAAGAGAAAAGGGACGGCCGTAAGCGCCGTGGTGCTTGAGAGCGGAGAGGAAATCCCCTGCAGCATCATCGTGGTCGCCGTCGGTGTAAAGCCCCGCCTTGAGCTCTGCCGCGACACTCGCATCAAGACAAACGTGGGGATCATCGTAAACCCCCGCATGGAGACCTCGGTTGAGGACGTCTACGCGGCGGGCGACGTGACTGAGGCTGCCATGCTCGCGGGGGGGCGTAAAAACATCCCGATCTGGCCGATCGCTTACGAACAAGGGACCGTTGCGGGGACGAACATGGCGGGAGGGGATACGGCCTATAAAGGGCGGATCCCGATGAACTCCATGGAGGTGTTCGGGCTCCCTCTCATTGCGTTCGGAGACACTGTAACGGATGAGGGCACGACCGAAGCAATAGTGGTGCGTTCCAAGACCTCAAACGCCTATAAAAAAATCATCCTTCAGGACAACCGGATCAGGGGAGCCATTTTTCTGGGCGAGATCGAGCGGGCGGGTATCCTGTCGGGGCTTATGTTGGATAAGGTGGACGTGAGCCCTTTCAAGGAGGAGCTCCTCAAAGAGAATTTCGGCTACATCTACGTGCCCAAGCAGCACCGGGCGAAGCACATTTCACCACTCGAGGTGTAACCGCGGATGGTACGGATAGAGCGCCCCAACGGGGCCCCTTTCCCGAAGGGATCCCTTTGGGACGGGGTGTGGTTGCACATCAATATTGGGATTTGGGATTTAAAATGATCCGCATAAATGCTTCGGAAATGAACTATCGCCTCCTCAACGAGGCGATCCATCGCGCGATCGAGCACGGCGAGCGGGAGATCGCGCTCGACCACGTGAACGGTCACCGCTACATATGCGCCGGCGTCAAAAACGACGTCACGATGAAGATCCGCGGCATCCCGGGGAACGACCTTGGGGCTTTCATGGATGGGCCGAGGATCGAGGTGTTCGGGAACGGCCAGGACGCCATCGCAAACACGATGAACAAGGGGCGCATCGCCATCCACGGCCACGCGGGCGACGTCCTCGCCTATGGGATGCGGGGCGGTGAACTCCTCATCCGCGACGATGCCGGCTACCGCGTGGGGATCCACATGAAGGCATTCAGGGACCTCGTCCCCACAATCATCATCGGCGGGACGGTGAAAGATTTTCTCGGAGAATACATGGCGGGGGGGATCATCGTGGTCCTGGCACTTGACGGCGGCGGGGGCCAACCTACCGGCTTCGGGGTCGGGAGCGGGGCCCACGGTGGAGCCATCTACGTCCGGGGCAAGTTAGACGACGAGCAACTCGGGAAAGAGATTCGCAAGGTCTCGCTCACGAAGGAAGACC
Source organism: uncultured bacterium (assembly GCA_964460305.1). Lineage (GTDB taxonomy): Bacteria > Auribacterota > Tritonobacteria > UBA1439 > UBA1439 > JAPLCX01. The sequence continues at coordinate 3,075 of CAYWRA010000009.1, read as the reverse complement.
ACTCGCTGCTCCAAAATAAAATCGGCGATTTCTGCAAAACGTTCGGCATTGCGGAAGCGCAATCCATACTGAGATCGCGCTTCAGCAAATACGTTCCCTTAAGCCACCGCCCCTACGGAAAGCTATACGCCTACTAGTAGACGTTGTACGCAACTCTCTAGCCCGCAAAATATTGCGCTCTTATTCGTCCCGCCGCTTCACTTCACAGTCATCATCTCCGCATCCATGAAGATGACATAAGGAGTGTCTCCCGAAAGTTGCTCAAGGGATGGGATGGGCGGGATCTTCCCAGCCTCAACGGCGACGACGTAGAATGTGACCTCCTTCCCGATCTCTCCTATGGGGAATACCGCCTGGGGCGCCACGCTGCGCAGTATCGGGGCCTTGGCGCCTGGCTGGTTTTCAAGGACCGGCTGTATCCCCTCCTCGACCTCCCCGTCGAGGTAGATCGACCACGTCCGGCCCGCGCCCGTCGCAATGATGTAGAGGTCGAATGGCTTCGTGATGCTCTGGCTGAGGTAAAGCGTATAGTTGAAGGGGAATGAAGCAAAGAGCTTATACGGATTGATCGACAAAGGCTTGTAGCTGTTAAGGCCGTTCGGATGGCAATCCATCGCCAGGAATCGCCCGCCCACATCCCCTTCATCGCTGTCATCCAACCCCTGAGCCTTCATCGACTGCCCTTCCGTAAAATCGAGGTAATCGAGGGACGCGTAGCGCACTCCGGGCTTGATAAACGTGTTGAAATAATAGGTCATGTCGGTATGGTCGCGCACGGTCGTCCAGAGCGTCGGCCATGGAGGGGGATCCATCGACTGCATGTACGGGGTCGCGAGATACTGGATGAACTGGAAAGCGGCCCCCACGGCCTGCTGATCGCCCGTGGGCGTGTACATCTGCTTAAGGCAATACGAGCCGCGGACGAAGCGGGATTCCGGCCCGTCGTCACCAGGCAAATCCAGCCCCCCTCCCCACGGCTTGTAGTTCGCGAGATTCGCGATCTGCTGCGGATAGAATGGCTCGTTCGTCATCACGCCGTTGTATGCCGTGGGGGTGGAGCCGGGACGATACACGGTGAGGTTCCCCGACCCGTCGAATTCGAGGACCGCGCTGTCGCCGTTCCTGTCATGCAGCACGAGGTGGAGTGCGACTGGGATAAGCGGCTGAATGGGATTGTATATCTTGATGTCCTGGGCGTCGGCGACCGCCTCGGCGACGTTGTCGTGCATATCCAGGAAATACTGGGCCCAGTAATTGATGCTGAGCGAGCGGACGGAGGGATGGGTCGGGTATTTGGAATCCTCGCACCATAGAATGGCGGTGGAGAGTCCGCGCTCGTTCACTCCGTCGGTGCAGACGTTCTGGCCGAAGGCATAGACGTTCACGCTCCCGTACTTGGCCGTCCAGGTCAGCCCCGTATCGCTTTCCGAGGGCATCAATGCCGTGCGCTCCACGCCTCGGGGGCTTAGCACCATCTGGGGAAACATCGGCACAAAGAAGTCCATCGTACGGGCGGACACCTTGTACTCGGTGTTAAGAAACATCTCCGAACACGGCCAGGCGCTCCGGCCGGCAAAAACGACCGCCCCCGCCGCCGCAACGCACAACACGCGCTTGAAACCTCGCGTACAAACACCTCCATTGGTTCTGGATTGATGCAATGGGATATTGCAACACCGGTATAATGTTGCATAGAATAGGACACTTGTCAAATCGCGGGGGGGACTACCGTTATACTTTACACTTGTAAGGGAAACTTAACACCCGTCTCACCACATTAAATCAGGGGCACCTATATAAGTGACCCCGATTCTGTGCTCTGGAGGCGCAGAAGTCAGCAAAAAGCATACGCCGCCGCTTCTTCTTGGACCAATAATGGATTGTTACTCCGTTTCAAAGCTTGCGGGACTGTTTCCATGGGCCTTGCCGGATATGAGTAGCGAAGGTCGTTCCTGGAAGCTTTGCTGAAATCTTTCAGGTCAGATCTAAAAGTAACTTCCTGCTCGATAAGCTGTTTGACCCTCCTCTTTAATAAAGACAGAATGTGCTTGTCAGCCTTGGGGAGGATAGCCCTCTTGATGGTCAAATCCATGGGCGCAGATGGACTCAATTCATCCCGCTCCCATCTCGCGATGGTGTTGGCAGTCACACCCAATAGCTCCGCGAGCCCAGCTTGGGTCATATCAGTAGACTGGCGCAAATAGCGAATGTCCTCGCCGCTCAGGGGTTGGGGATTCAATATGATATCCACCAGAATGACGTCCAGGAGTTCCTGCATTTTCGGAATATCGGGAATGACGACATTTTTGTGACGCGCGCAGTAGTCCACAAATATGTAGCCAAGGTAAACATAAGAAAGGCCCGATTCAAGAAAATGATAATTGTTTATCCTTTTTCTCTTCAGACTAACTTCACACTTAGGACATTTCATTTTGCAATTCCCTTCTTCTTGACCGGATAGCAGGTTATCAGCACAACGCTCCTCTCACTCTCAAACGAGAAAATGAGCATAAATTTTTCTCTGTATATTTTACCCGCTGAAGCCCCCTGAAGGATATATCTCCATTCCCTTGTCTTTTCGGTCGGTGGCTTCTTGTCGATAACCGCACCTGACCGTGCAATTGCCAGTATTCTCTGATAGTTAAGCCCGCGATACCCTCGCCTACAGTAGTTACTCAACTCTGGACTAAATCGCACCCGGTATTGCGAGTTTGTTCTTTCCCGTTCCACTATCCACTTGAATAGCCCTTCAGCCTGCTCCTTGCTTTGCTCTGGAAGCCCGTCATAGCCGGATAAGATAACCGCACCATTCGTCATTATGTGTATCCCCGTTTATAATGTATACTATACGTGACGTATAGTCAATGGTAATTTCATGGAACGAATAACGGGGATGGATAACGCATGGGATTTCCGCATATTACAAAGAGCGGGATTCCTGCTAGCCGATGTTGTTAGACAATATGGCGAACCGGAAAGGATGCCTGCTTATCATAAGAGGCGGGATTACTGTGAGAAGAAGAGATATAACTGAAAGTTGTGTATAGGGGTAAAAGAGCGTATCCTCCGGATCTT
>CAYWRA010000008.1:0-46113 GCA_964460305.1 uncultured bacterium | reverse complement strand
AAGGCCTCGGAGGATACGCTCTTTACTCCCGTACACAACATTTGACTATATCTCACCTGCCATTCCATAAGCCCTACGATAGGCGAATACATCGTGCAGAATCAATCCTTCCTGCAATTGATATTCTCACAGCAAATTGGCTATATCTTTACGGTATCCTCCATCATTACAAACCCTTTCCACATCTGATGAAGTTATCGAACCCACCCAGAGTTTTCCTAAAATCGTTTCAAAGTCAAATACCCATTTCTCTTCCCGGGTCTCTGGGGTCAGGAGAGCGATCTGTCTTTTATATATGTTTTGCAGACTATCCATTATCGTTATGGCCTCCTCCACTTTGTTCTTCCACTCCGCACCTTCATTACCGGCGTGGTGGTCAATTGCTTTCTTCAGGAATTTCATGTGATTATCTATGATTCTTATTAACTGAAACTCTCCGTTTATGCAAAAATCTTTCGCATATTCCACCGTCCATCTATTGCAATTATAGCGACTGCGTATCTTATGCAATTCAAGGGAGTGCAGAAATGCCAATCTGTATAAGAATTTGCACGACCAGCGTGCATGGTTTGCCAAGTGCTTGAAATCATAGTAATGCGTAATATCGTTGCGAATTCTGGTGGGGTAGAAATAATCATCAGATTTATTGTACAAAAGTCTATTAATAAAAGTGAAAGATATAGTAACTTCCTTTATTAGTCTATCACCGCGGTAGTTCAATTCCAGTTCGGCATCATCCTTAATATCGGTCCAGGCTCCAGGCAAGTTCTTTTGATAAATATTAAGGATGTGTCCAAATTCTTGGTCTGTCGTGGCCCAGAGATTGAAAAGGGCCTCCCTAAGTTTGTCATTAGAATAATTAAGCCTATTAAACCGGTCAAATAGCTCAGAGACACGGACAAGATGATATTTGCCGCGATGTTTATCATTATAAAGGCATACAAGAAGTAAGTAACTGAGATCACACCCAGCAATGCCAACGAAATTATTCTTCCTGCAGTTATCCAGTAAATCAACAACATTCAAACATTGCTGATTTATAGCATCCTCATGCTTGGTAACCCATCCATACAAGCATGAGCTTAAAAACGATCCACCTCCCATTCGGAGACGCTGATTAAGCTCTTGCAAGGAAGGATACTCATTCAAGAGATATCGTACAAACTTGCAATGATAATGGAGTGCATCTCTAATGCTCTGGTTTGCAAGATTTATAAGCACGATATCGGAGTATCCTTCCTGCAGCGATAGAGATAATGTAACAAGCTGCCTAGCTAGCGGATCATTGTTGCTTCTTGATAAAAAAACTTGCAATCGATGACCTAGTATTTGATTAAAGTCCTGCGCCGTTAAATTCTTTTCATCTTCTTTTTGTGCATTGTAGATACCTATTTCGGTTACTGGAGCGGGGTGGTAATTGATAACCTGACCAGGAGGATGACATGTCTCCTTCCTGGTGGTGATTATTGTATGTACAAAGTCAGAATATGCCATACGTATATCTTCAGCTATTTGATATATGTCCGCCTGGTGATATCTGGGCACTCTATCTACGTTATCAAAGACAATAATAAATCTTTTTATAACTTCATTTGTCTCACGCCTAGCTGCCTGGAAGAAATGCGCTAAATTAAGTTTCTTTGCTATTAAGTTGGCAATGGGGACAAAGTGTGCCTGGTTCTTCTTGAACCACTTCTTTTCAGCCGCTTTTGATAAATCTTGCTTACCACCTTTCATAGACATATCATTAGAAAAACGTCTACGAAGTCGACCTCGAACCTCACCGAGCACCCCATTAAGGTCTTCATGCTCGTATAGGAAGTGAAAGAAATGCTTATCTATCCCTTCTTCACCAAGAAATCGTTTGCCGATATTATTCTTTAGGTAATCTTCAACAATTTTGCCCCAGTTATTAATATTCACTTCCCGAGCAAGCTGTTGGGGGTAGAAGGTTCCGAAATCTATTATCAAAAAAGGGCACTGCTCCGGATGATCCATATCTTTCCGTATTTTCTGAATAATCGTGCTTTTTCCACTTCCCTGCACTCCAACAACTGTCCCGAGTGAGCCTAGGTTTTTATCACAGAAATCTTTTATACACTTTTCATGGTGTGGGCGATCAAAATAAATTTTGGAGAAGAATTGTCTGCTAAGATATTGATCTTCATCACTCATATCCTCATTAATCGGTTTATAACCATAGATGATCACCTCTTCGAAACGTATTAACAAAGCATCGAGAGTCATTTCCCTATCTCCACTCATATACCCGCCTCCGTTCATTCATACACGCTTATATGTTGTGTGTAAGAGTACCCGTAACAGCTACATTTTTCTCCTTGACTCTTTCCCATTACAACCACACAATTGCTCGGTTCGACAAAGGAGATAACATGGCTAACAACAGTAATCTAACTAAAAGAGAATTAGTTCAGGACTTATCTCTTCCCGATGTTGGCACCAAAAAACATGAACAATACAAAGCAGAAATAATAGTAAAATGCACAGAGGATTTAGAAAAAAGCATCGAATCTTTGAAAGAAGCAATAGAAACCTTCTCAACTAAGAGTAGCGAATTGGGCAGCAGAGTTTTTTACCTTAATATTATCCTTACTGCAGCAACAGTTCTGTACACTATTGTTAGTATTATGCAATACATAAATCGGATACCTGTGCGAATCTAATATGGGAAATTGCTCAAGAATCTTTTACCTTGACTCTTCGCCACGTCAGATGATTCTCGCTCTACTTTCATAACCTGCGGACACCCTTATTCTTTTCGGCTGGGCCAGCTCTCAAGGAGTATAATGCAACAGCCGATAGGAAGAGCTCTACAACTTTGTGTCCCTGCCGCAGTTCATTACACCGCCGGACGCAGCAATGATCAAAAGGGTAACATTGTCCGACAACCCTTGTATTTCCGCAACACCACTATTTCATCCATATTTCATCCATGTTAAATGGATGTTGTATTTTGCCTGATTCCGGCCTTATTCCTTGCCTAGAAAAGAGTAGCGTACAAAAGTTGGCTTGGTGGACAGCGGAGATGATTTTTATTGGTTAATCGTGGAAGTCAAATCTAATCAACTGCCTGGTAACAGATTACACAACTATCCATTCCCGGGGATTCCCTCGCCTCCTGGGCAGGTAGCGGCCATTTATTAATTGCAACCGGCGCTTGAAATTATCATCACCGGCGGGCAGGTGAAAGATCCCTTCTCTTCTCTTCGTTCTCTTTTACTCTTTGTGAAAATTGTCTCTCCCCGTCTGCGTGAAGGTTTTTGTTTCAAATCTATCTGGGTCTGATATCATTTTTACAAGATCGTGCAGACGTTGTATGCAATCGCCCAGCCCACAATATATTGCGTTCCTATCCGTCTCAGGGACGAATAATGCGCCAACTCCCTTCGCACCAGAAGATTGAGATTGAGCACAATGTCTGGAATATTCTGGTTCATATTATTTTAGGCACGCGAGTTAATGTTCCCCACACGCGTGGGGATGAACCGTTGGTGGTAGAAAGGAGGATCGTATGGCACGCATAGTCATAGTAACTCTGCTGACGAGTATGGTCATCCTATGTTTCATTTGGTGGCCGTCGATGCAAATGGAGAAGCCGTCGGACAATAAGCTGAACAAGTCGATAGAACTAAAAGACGTGTGGTCAGGGACCCGCGACACGATCACATGGTGCATAGGCACGGTTAACGGCGTGATGCTTATAGTCGCGGCTTTCAAGGGGCGGCGCGGCAGGAAGAGGAAGAGATAAAGATGCCAATGGCCGTCATCGCAGTTGCGTAAATCTGCGGCGAAAAACGTTGAGAATTTGTAGACGTTGTATACAATTGCCTGGCCTACAAGCTATTGCGTTCTTATTCGTACCCGAGGGACGAATAACGCTATAACTAACTGCTCCAGAAAGGGTTGAGTACAACGTCTAGGGTACAGGGTTTTCCCCTCCCCCTAGGCAGATAGCGGCCATTTATTAATTGCAACCGGCGCTTGAAATTATCATCACCGGCGGGCAAGTGGTTGTTTCTGAAGAGTTTCTCTTCTTCCACGTTGAATTCACACAGAAACTGGATATACCGCGCCCTCCTTTGAGCAGGCTCCGGGCCGAAGCGTTCGAACGTGGGGTCCTCGTCCGTAATTCCATCCCGAGCATCTTTGCAGTAGCACCTCGCGCTGCTGAAAGAATATTCATGCGCGGTGGAAACGATATTTGCTCGAACGGGATTCCGCTCAATGTATCTGCCACACGCCATCAAATATGTCTCCTTTTGTATCGGTTGAAGCCCGAACCTCCCTTGCCACAAGAAGCCTGAGGTACCGTGCACCTTATGATGATAGTGGGTATAGGCGCGGTTCAAGCCTGCCATAAATCGTGAGATTTCCCTGGGATCTTCCATCTCCAGTAGCAGGTGAAAATGGGTGAGCATGACGGTCCAGTGATAGATTTTGATCAAGAACCTGCTCTTGTAAGTTCTAAGCAGTTGAACGAAATGGAGGCGGTCCTCTTCCGCCTGAAAAATAGGAGCACGATTGATGCTCCTATTAAATGCATGGTAGATCAGAGATGTTGTAAGTTGGTGTCTTCTCGCACGTGAAGGCATATCATCCCTCCTATAATATGAGACGTAACGAGAAGCAATTTTATTCCAGAAAAAATCAGGAGGGACGAATAAAAGTACAACTTGCTGCAAGCCAGTATGTTACATACAGTAAATGTAGACGTTGTATGCAATTGCTTTGCTACCAAGATATTGCGTTCTTATTCGTACCGGGGACGAATAAAGCGCCAACTGCCTGTGCTCCAAAATATTGTGTACAACGTCTAGGATGCCCGGTATTTTTTGAAACAATCTTTTCTGCCCCTCGTAATAACATCTCTTTTCTCTCTTTTACTCTTTGTAAAAATTGTTTCTCCCTATCCGCATTCAATCCCCCTAAGGGGTCCCTGCTGGGCGCGGCAAAAAAAATGCCAATCGGGGGGCCGGCGACTTGGCATGGGGCCGGATGCATGATAACATTATGTAGATAATGCGAGATGCGGCAGAAAAGAAAAGGCATGATGATCGTCATAAAGATCGCCTCACAATAGAGGCCGGAGAGGCGCTGGATGCGATATGGACAAGTTGATCGTGCAAACCCATTCCAAGGAGGGAAGAGAATGAAAACCGCCGGTGTTGGTGTGATGCTTGTAATGCTACTCGCTGTTTCGCTCATGACGGTGTCGTGCGCTTCTGTACGCACGAACCTTACCTCAGACCAGGTCCTCGATACGGCGAAGGGAACGTACGCCGAACTCCCCAAGGGGCTGAAGATCAACTCCGTACTCGAGACGGAACTTTCGTCGGAGCGGTCAAAGGCGGGGGACCCGTTTGTCGTCCGCACTACCCAACCCGTGACGCTTGACGGGAAACCGTTGATCCCCAGCGGCACGCTCATCCATGGCCACATCGTCTCGATTACGCCATCGAAGGCAAATCTGACCAAGGCGAAGCTGGAGCTCTGTTTGGACACCATCTCGCTCGGCGGGGGGAAATACCCGTTCCATGAGAAGGCGGCCCTCGACAAATCGGACATGATGAAGAAGATGGCGGCCAAGGGAGGGGAGGAGGTGGCGAAAAAGGCTGCCGAGGCGGCATTCCCGCCGCTCGAAGCGGTCTTCATCGCGGATGACGTGATCAAGGGCGTGAACTACTATGAGTCGTCCAAGGCAATCGTGCTCCCGAACGGCACACCCCTCATCGTCAAGGTCAACAGCCCCGTTTGCATCCCACTGCATTGAGCGAAGCCGGCTACGCCGCCGCCGCGTAACGGGCATTGAGAATGCGAGGAGAGAAAATGTCAAACCCCAACGTATATGCCCCTTCAAGCAAGCTGGAGATCACTGCTTCGCATTTATCGATCGCGGGCGCAGTGCTGATCTTCGCCCTATCATGCATCATCGGCATAATCTGCGACTCTATAGCCCTGTTGCTCGACGCCGGCACGGGCCTTGTCATTTTGTTTATGGCATTCTTTGCGCGCATCGCCATAAAAAAAGTGGGGAGCCCTCCGGACTATCGCTTCAATTTCGGGTATGGAAAATACGAATCGTTTTCGGTTGCCGTGCAAAATTCCAGCATTATCGCCACGTGTATCATAGGCATAGCCTTCGCCGTCCAGGACATCGTTCACCCGGAGGATATCGCCAGATACGACCTTCCCATCATGTCGACGCTGTTTTGCGGCGCCCTATCGCTGGCGTTGGGGTTCTGCCTGCGCAGCGCCGCCCTGCGTAGGGGCTCCTCCGTGTTGCGGGCCTCCTCAACGCAGTGGTTCGTGGATTCGGCTCTATCGTTCGGCATGTGCGCAGGATTCACATTGGGGATCATCGCAATCCATCACGGCCACCGGAACATTGCGCCGTACATCGATCCGGTGATGGCCATCGTGCTCGCCCTCCTGTTCATGGGATTCCCTCTCAACACGCTAGCCGCCAACGTGTTGGAGCTCCTGGATGTGGCGCCGCCAAAAGAGATCAATGACCGGATAAAGAGCGTGGCGAAGCGTTATGAGAATCACTCTTGCGGGATACACCGGATGAGGGTCAGGAAGGCGGGGAAGAAGACGTTCCTGGACATCGGCTTCGTCGTCCATGGGAACCTGACGGTCAAGGAGACTGAAGCGCTAGCGGACAACTTCGAGCGGGACCTGATTCGCCTCGTACCCGGTTGCGATACGATAGTGTATTTCAAACACAGAGAATAAAATCCCGGGGCCGGCTATCCGCTAGCTGATAGCCATGCCCAGGCTATTCTTTTCCATACAATAACAACGCATTCTTTGCTAGGCTATGCGGCGCCCATGAAAATACTCGTTCTAAATTCCGGATCATCGTCGATTAAATACCAGGTTTTCGAAATCGACCGTGAAGAGAAGCGGTTGGCGAAGGGCCTCGTGGACCGTATCGGCCTCAAGGGCTCCACGGTCACCCACGAGGTGCCGGGGCGAGCGACGGTCGAATATTCCAAGGAGATCCCCGACCACAACGTCGCCCTAGGAGAGATCGTCTCTCTCCTCACGCATCAAGAGCGCGGGGTCTTGAAAAGTCTTGAGGATATCGAGGGGGTCGGCCACAGGGTCGTCCACGGCGGCGAGCATTTCTCAAAATCGGTCCTGATCGACGACGACGTGATAGCCGCCATCAAGGAGTGTTGCGAGATAGCCCCTCTCCATAACCCACCGAACCTCCTCGGCATCGAGGCGTGCATGAAGCTGCTTCCCGGCGTGAAGCAGGCCGCGGTATTCGACACCGCTTTCCATCAAACAGTGCCCCCGAAGGCGTATGCCTATGCCATACCATACGAGATGTATCTCAAATACAAGATCAGGCGCTACGGCTTTCATGGGACCTCCCACATGTACGTGGCTGAGGCAGCGGCCCGGATACTGGGGAAGACGCCTGGCGAGTTGAAGATAGTCACCTGCCACCTCGGGAACGGCTGCAGCGTCGCCGCGGTGAAGCACGGCGCGTCCGTCGACACCTCGATGGGGTTCACGCCGCTCGAAGGGCTGGTGATGGGCTCCCGCTCCGGCGACATCGACCCCTACGTGCCGCTCTACATAATGGAGCGCGAGGGAATGGGCATCGGGGAGATGAGCGATTTCCTCAACAAGAAGAGCGGCCTCTTCGGCATATGCAGCAAACGGGACATGCGCGACATCCTTGAGGACGCCGCGCGCGGATTCAAGCCCGCGCTCCTAGCCGTCGAGGTGTTCACATACCGGGTGGCGAAATACATCGGGGCGTACGCGATGGCGATGGACGGCGTGGACGCGATCGTCTTCACGGCGGGCATGGGAGAGAAGAGCGCGCCGATCCGCGCGCGCATTCTCGCCTATGCGACGCACCTTGGGCTTGAGATCGACGAGAAGAAAAACGAGAGGCACGAGGCTGTTTTTTCGACGCCGGGCTCACGGATCGCCGCGATGGTGATCCCAACCAACGAAGAGCTCGTCATCGCCCGCGACACGTATCGGCTGATTACCAACCGCGTCTAAATCCCACCGCGGATAACACGGAGATTAACAGCTTCTTTCACAAAGAGTAAAAGAGAATAGCCTGATTTATCAACCACCGATATTTGGTTTTCTCGCTCTCTCTTCCCCCTCTTTTACTCTTTGTAAAACAACCGCATCGCTTTCTCAGTGTCCTAGGGATCCCTTTCCCGAAGGGATCCCTTCGGGACGGGACGGGACGGGGGGTGTCTTCTCCCTGTGCCCTCTGTGGTAAAAAATTCTACCGCATCTTGGCCAGGGCGCCCTGGAGATCCGAGAGGCCGCCCTTGACGAGCACGATCTCCTGTATCCCGTCCGCCTTCCGGAGGCCGTTCCCGTATATCATCAGCGCGCGTTTCAAACACCAGACCGCCTTCTTTTTGTCTCCCCTCCGGTAATAGAGCGCGGCAAGCGCATCGTACTGCCGGCCGGCGAGCACCGCGGCGCCGAGCGCGTCCGGCTTCTGGTTCAGCGAGGTGAAAAGCGAGAGGAGGACCTTGCCATAGTCGACGGGCCTTAACTCGCTCTCCGGCGTGCGCTCGTTCTTACCAATCTGCTTCCGCGCCTCTTCCAGCCAATACTCGGCGTCCTTCTTCCCTCCCGACTCTCTCCATGGCGCCACCGCCACCCCCCATTTCTCCTGGAGGGGCGAGCTGCGGAGCGACAATTCGGCAGTATGGGGGGCGCCCGCCCTCACGTACGTAACGGCGACCCCGCCTTTTTTGTTCTTGAATCGCTTTGATACCTTTACATAGTCGTCCAGATTCCTGATCTTCTCCCCTCCGATCGCAGTGATGCGGTCGCCGGCGCGGAACGACGCCTGTGCCGCCGGGCAGGAGGGCGCGAGCGTAAGTATCTCGACCCCGCCGTTCTTCTCACTCTCGACGATCTCGAGACCGTCGAGGACGGAGCGCGCGGAGGCGGCGCACGGCCATGCGAATAGGAAGGCGGCCGCAACCAGCGCACCCCGGGGGGCGATCCTTAAAAAATAATCAACGATTGATCTCATGTGGTGACCATACCTCATGCATTCATCGCCTCTTGTAGCGCGCGCGCCTCTCGCGCACATAAAAACCTATCTGCCTTCGCGGCGGTTCCGGCGTGGCCATCAGCCGGCGGATGACCTCAAACAGAGATTGGATGCTCTTATCGTGGCCGGCGACCTTTCGTTCAAGCTCCACCAGTTTGACGGCAAGTTCCTTGTGCGCTGATAGCATTTCCCGCAAGCGAACAAAAGCCCGCATGATGGCGATGCTCACCCGGATCGCGCGCTCACTATGGAGCACGCTAGAGAGCATGGCCACGCCCTCCTCAGTAAAGGCATAAGGAGGATACTTTGGATGTTTGCCGTGGCTTCTTAAGGTCACAAATTGTGACCTTAAGATTGCCACCTCCCGCCATTCAAGCGGGAATGCAAAATCCTCCGGGAACCTGGCTATATTTCTTTTTATCGCCTGGATCAGCACCTTGGGCGCAACTCCATATAGCGCGGCCAAAGTGGCGCTCAACATTACCCTATGACCGCGAATCAGATAAATCTGGTTTTGGAGTCCTTCCAGCGGAATCAAAGCCTTATCTTCTGGCATAATCGCACCCTTAGTCTGACGTCTCTACTTGAAGGGGACACATCGCACTAACCGCTGGCGCCGAATTCGCCGTGGGATTATGACATGATGAATAGGGACAGGGGAAGAAAATTATGTGAAGTTTTGAAAGATCCAAATCTCAGTAGGGACTACATCCAGAGCTTGCGCGTGGCGATGTCCAGGAGAAGGGCGATGAAAATAAACGGCAACAGGACGCCGACAAGGCTCCTGTGGCCGGGAACCTTTTCGACCGAAAATGCGAGTTCGTCCTCTTTAGGATTGAGCCGCCCCCCCGCGGCCTGCGCAACCGCCCTGAGGAGTCCTTCGTTGTTCCCACGCACCGATGTCTCGGGAGAAAATATCTGTGAAGCGATCCGGCGGATGAGAGCGACTTCCTTGCGGTCGATTACTTTACCGTGTTCCACTCTCTCAACCGTGACCGAGTCGATCGAGGGAGAAAGGTCCCTGACCTCTCCGGAAAACATGTTGGGTGAGATCTGGTGGAGGCGCACGATGCGCCCTTTCTCCCCCTTGCCGGCGGGGAGGGCCATCCGGAACGACGTCCCCTCGCGCAAGGGGCTAAATGTGGTGAGCTCGCAATACTGCCGGCCCCCATCGATCCTGGCTTTCACAAGATAGTAATCGGTCGATCGTTCACGCATCGCCCACCTGAGCACCTGGACCCAGAACTTGCCGAACATCTCCCATCCCACCATCTCCTTCGACCAGCGCGCCTCGGCGTCCGAGGCATACGCTACGGTCTTACCCAAGCCGCATCGCCAGCCGGCGAGGACGGGGTCCCGGATGCCGCGGACGTTAGTGTAGAGCGCCACCTCCGCGCGCTCCCTGGCCGTGGCGAGGGTATAGCCGAGAAGACGGGGAATCTGTTCCTGGCTGATACCTTTTAGCATCTCGCTTTTGTCGCCCATCCTGGGAATGAACGCGTCTTCGGAAAAGCCGGACTTCTGGAGGGTCTTCCGGTTGTCTTCGAGCACGATCAGTGGGAGAGTGGAGGCATCCTTGACGTAATAGTAATCGCCCTTGCTCCCAATCGAGACCGCGCGAAGGAACCCGCTGTCGGCGTCGCTGCCGATCCCCACCGTGGAAACGCTGATGCCCTTCCGTCCGAAAGCGCCGATGAGGCTACGGTAATCGTACGCCCTCATGTCGTTCGTCACACCGTCGGTGATGAGTATAACGTGCTTCACCCTCCCATCGGCCGCCGACATCTGCTGCAGCGCCTCCTCGAGCGATCTCGATATCAGCGTACCGGTCCCGGCCTGAATTCTACGTATGCGGTCTATAATGTAGTCCTTGTTATTGCCCACAAGCTCGAGCGGCACCATCACGTCGCAACCGGTGTCAAACGCGATGACGCCGACCCTGTCATTCGGCTTTAGCTGCTTCACCAGCTCCTCGGCCGAGCGCTTGGCCGCGGTAAGCTTGGCGCCGAAACCGCTAGCCATGCTGTCCGACTTGTCTATCAGAAGAATCGTGCAAAGCCGGATCGACTTATCCGTCTCGAACGGCGTCTCCTGCTCTATCTTCACCGGGAGGATCTCCTCGACCGGCGTCCCCCGGTACCCCCCGGGCCCGAAACTGCGCGGCCCACCCAGCATGATGAATCCGCCGCCATGGTCGCGCACGTAGGTTGCGAGCATTTTCATCTGGCGCTCGCTTAAGGACGACCGAGGAATGTTGGAGAATACGACGCAGTCGTAGGCAAGGAGCTCGTCCATCTTCGTTGGAAAAAGCTCGGCGCCGCCTATCTTTACGTCTATGTCGCGGGGGGCGATGGCCTCTGCGAGGAAGTTCCTGCCCTCCCCGGTCCCGCTAAGGCAGAGCACCTTCGGACGGTCGACGACGAGTATCGGCATCGAGATGGACTGACTCCCGGCGGCTCCCCGTTCCGCCCCGCCGGCGGAGAGCGACGCGGTGAGCCGGTGCGTCCCAGGTGAAACGACGTCGTACGGGAGCTCGAATGCGTTTGTCCCCGGCTGGAGAGCAACCTGCCATTCCTTGATGGTCTTATCCCCATCCACGAGCGATAGAGTGCGCGCGGCCGCTTTCGCGCCGCTGTTCTCGGCGATGATTCTCATGGTGAATTTCTCCGAGACTTTGACCTCCTCGGGCACGTCGAGTTTCACGAGCGATGCGTGGGACTCCTTTCCCGCGGGCGGAGAGAAACAGTCTATCCTGACGCCGCCCCGTGACGCCTCGGCTGCGATGGCGCGGGCGTCGCCCAGGTTCTCGTTCCCGTCGCTGAAGATGAGGAGGCGTTTCGGCCCGGTAGCGGAAGATACGAGCGATGCGGCCTTGATCGCGGATGAGACGTCGGTAGCATCGGCGCCGATGGTGTATGAGAACCAGTCATCGCGCACAGCCTTCGCGGTCCCGTATTTCATCTCGCTCCCCCTCGCAAAAAGAATGACCCCCTTCTCCGCCTCTTTCCCGGCGCTCTCCAGCATCTTCCGCGCGCGCGCGATCGCCCAGGCCCTGCCCTCGTCCCCCATGCTGTCCGAGACGTCGACGGCCGCGAGCACTAGGGGAGGCCTCTCTTCCTCGCGCTTGGTGCCAAGGCCGGAGAGCGCAAGGATGATCAAAACGAACGCCGCCGTCCGAAGAGAGAGCGCGGCGACGAGCCGCGAGGGTCTCATTCTTCTCCAGGCAATCGCCCCCAATCCCCAGATGGCGAATACGAGCCAGAGATAGCTTAAGCACTCGGGGCGCGTGAATGCGAGCCCGTAGCGGGATGCGAGATTAGTGATCGCACCGATGATGCCCATTAGTTAAATCCTCCGCCAAAGGCGGATCCCGCCTAACGACCGGCGGGCAAGCCCGCCGCATGGCGGGACAAATCCCAAAAATAATGTAAACATGTATGATCGTTTCATTCGGATTGCTCAGCTGCGATCGCCGGCTTGGCCCGCCTGGTCCCCATCGACCAGAGGAGCCACTCCAAGAGCAGGACGAGCGCGGCGATGGAAAAGAACAGGGCATTTCTGTCTGGAGGTTTTTGCCGGGATGCGCCCACCGCAACCACGTCCGCGACGGCCACCCTGTCCTCCCCCTGTTCGTCCGCCCTCAGGTCCGATTCCAGCCGGCTGCACAAATTAGCCACAAAGGTTTTTTCGGCCGATTTCCCGGCGAGCAGATAACAACCGGCATAATCCGCGCCGGAGAACACGAGCGGCTCTCCGGCCTTGGCCGATACCCCCTCTTCACCGCCGCGTGGCGTGATCACCGTGTAGGAACCGGCGACGCCGTCCGTGGATTTCCCGCCCCCGCGCGCGCTCTTTACAACCTCGGGGACCAGCGTTTCATACGGTTCGCCGGTCTTGATCTGATCGCGGTCGTCGGCGCTCAGCCACTTGACGGCATTGAGCAGGAGGATCAGCGCAGGCAGCGAGCCATCCTTTTTCAGGTCTATATCGGAAAGATCGAAACTCATCACCACCGCCCTGCGCCCCCTGTAGTCGCCGCACATCACGAGCGGTATGTCGCCGGCTGTCGTCGCCGAGATCACGACGGGCTTCGCCCATGGGGGCGTACGGACCGCCCGCGACCCGCCCAGTGGAACGTTCTGAAGCCCCCGGAGATTCTCTCCCACGGGATGGTTCTCCTCCCAGTTCAGGAAACCCACTCCCGGAACCCAGTCATCCGCGACGTCAACGATCCTGCTCTTCGTCGGCGGGCAGACCATGAGGAGATTCGCCCCGGGCTCCTTTTCCGGCTCGCAGCGGTGAAAGATCGCGACACCGTACGGCGTCATGTCCGCAGTCGCGTACGCGGCCGGGTTCAACACGTCGAGCGCGAGATGGGGGACGGCCGCAACGAGGCTGCGGAACTGCTCCGCGCATTTCATGTCCCTAGTGAAGAGGGCGATGCGCACCGTTTTCGGCCCCGGGAGCAGCAGATACGCCTTGTTGTCGACGGCGAGCGCGTCCGGCGGATCGAGCACGATCTCCACGACGCCCTCAGGAAGCTTCTCGCCGACCTGGGTGGTGAGCGAGGCGCCGGGCGGAAGCTGAATCGGGAGAGAGGCGATATCCTTCCCTTTCGCAACCGCCTTGAGCGTGCCATCGAAATTGTTCCCCGAAAGATTCTCGACCGTGACATACGCCGAGACTTTGGGGGGGGAGGAGAAGAGGTTCCTATAGATGGAGACCGAGGTGATCCCGGCGTTGGCCTTCGATGAGCCGACGCACTCGACGTGGACGTTCGCTGAGGGGGGGCGTTTCCCGAGGCCGAGCGACTCGCTGCTCCTGTCGGTAAAAATATGGAGCTCCGCCTCGCCCCGCCGCGCCAAGCCAGCGCCTCGCTTCGTCTCCCCGGAATCGCCAAGGAGTCCGAGCGCAAGTTGGATCGCGGGGGCCATGGAGTCGGGCGTATCGGCGGGGCCAAGCGCGCGGAGGAGCGCCTCAATGCGTTGCCGGTTCCCTTCGGCGGAGGCAAGAATTTCCGCCCGCGCCCCCGCGGCGACGAGCGTGACGCGGTCATTGGCCCCAAGCCCTCGGACGAACTTTAACGCCCGATCGCGCGCGAGATCCCACCGGCTCCCGCCGGACTCACGCGTCTGCATGCTCGCCGAGCGGTCCATCACCAGGATAGCGTGACGCCCCCGCGTTTCAGAGGCGGCGCTCCGCCAGTAGAGCCCGCATGCCGCGGCCGCGAGCATCAGCAGCAGCGCGAGCTGGAGGCAGAAGAGGAGATCGGCCTTGAAGAGGCTGCTCCTCACCACGCTTTCCCTGAGCACGCGCCAGGGGATGATGCTCGATATCTCCACCCGCTTCTTCTTCCGGCTGAAGTAGTAGATGTAGATCAGCGCCGGAATGGAGAGGAGGTAGATGAGTCCGGTTAGATTTGCAAGTCCCATAGTTTTGCTCACCACGGATGAAACAAATTTCGAAGTTTTTATCCACGTCCCAACGGGATCCCTTCGGGACGTGGATCCCTGCGGTTCTCTTAGTCTCTCTTTTACTCTTTGTGAAACAACTGCCTTGTTTCCCCCGCGTCCTCTGCGTCTCCGTGGTGAAAAATTTACCGCTACTTGATTATCCCTATGCGTGGGAGTTCGCGTAAGACAAACGACTCGAAATCGTTATTCGTGAGGGCGAGCGCATAGATGACCCGGCTGGCCCTGCAAAATTCCCGCAGTTCCCGGATGTGGGTCTCCAGCGCGGCCGCGTATTTCTTCCGGACGCCGGGGGTGACGGAGATAACCTTCCTCTCGTTCGTCTCCACGTCCACGACCTCCGCGGAGGACAGTCCCCGGAACGGGTCCATCTCGCCGGGACCCAGCACCTGTATCACCTTCACGTCGTAGTTTAGATAGCGGAGCAGGTTAAGCCCCCGCCGCCACGCCGCCGGATCGAAGAGAAAATCGGAGAGGATGACGAAAACCCCACGATGCCCCTTCGTGAGGTTCGTGTACCGGTTGAGGTATCCCGCGAAATCCGTGCCGCCGCCCGGGGTGATGCCGAAGAGATAGTCGCTGATGGGGAAGATGCCGCTCCGCTTGGAAAAGAACGGCGGCCCGTTGAGGAATGAGGTGTCGGTCAGTTGCCCGGACGTCTCCAGGTCCGAGAAGGAGGCGACCTTTACGCTGCTGTGGGTGGAGAGCCCCACGTAGCTCAAGGCGAGGGCGAGCTTGCGGGAATAGTCGAATTTTCCGTCCTTCTCGGGGTAGAGCATCGATTTGCTGGCGTCGAGCAGGATGTGGGTCGAAAAATCGATGTCCTCCTTGAAGGTCTTCAGGTAGAGCCGCTCGGTCCGGCCGTAGATGTTCCAGTCGATGTGGCGGATCTCGTCGCCGGGAAAATATTTCCGGTAGTCCGCGAATTCGAGGCTGGTGCCGCTGATCTTGGCGAGCCGATCGCCCTTTCTGACCGTGCGGAACTCCTTGACGCTCTGAATGCACAGGGCCTCAAGACGCCTTAGAAAATCTGGAGAGAATATCTTAGTGAGCATACCGCGCACTCGTGGGGATCAACGGCCTTTCTCGCGCGCTCCCTTAGCCTCCTCGCGCACCTCATGCAAAACCTTGTGGGCGGAAACCCTGTCGGCCTCGGCCTCGAAGTTGAGCACGACCCGATGGTTGAGAGTGGGGGTTATCATTCTGTCGACGTCCTCGTAGCTCACGTTGGCCCTACCCTCGAGGAGCGCGACCACTTTCGAGGCAAGCACCAGCGACTGGGCGCCGCGCGGGCTCGAGCCGTAACTCACGTATCTATCCACCATGCGGCCGTCGTTGGACGGCGCCTTCTTCTTGTCCGGCCGCGTCGCGGTCACGATGTCGATGATGTACCGCTCTACGTCGGCGGAGATGAGGACCTCGCGCACGAGTTTCTGCATCTCCCCGAGCTCGGCCGCGGCCGTCTCTTTAGGGAACGCCGGCCTTACCTCATAGCGCACCGCCGCGGTCGTGCGTTTGAGGATCTCTCTAAGTTCCGAGGGCGTTGGATAATCTACGAACACCTTGAGGAAGAAACGGTCCACCTGGGCCTCGGGCAACGGGTAGGTGCCCTCCATTTCAATGGGGTTCTGCGTGGCGAGCACGAAGAACGGTTCCGTGAGCGGCCTCGTCACGCCGGCCACGCTCACCTGGCGCTCCTCCATCGCCTCAAGGAGCGCCGACTGGGTCCTGGGCGTCGCACGGTTGATCTCGTCGGCGAGGAGGATGTTGGTGAAAATGGGGCCCTGTGAGAATTCGAAGCGCTTGATCCCCTGATCGCCCTCCATGACGAGCTGGGTGCCGATGATGTCGGCGGGCATGAGATCGGGGGTGAACTGGATGCGTTTGAAATCGAACCCGAGCGCCTTGCTGAGCGATTTCACAAGCAGCGTCTTGCCGAGGCCGGGGACGCCCTCCAGGAGCACGTGCCCGCGGGCGAAGAACGCGATGAGCACCTGCTCGACGGCATCAGTTTGGCCCACGACGAGCCGGCCAATCTCGTTTCGGAGCGTGACAAACGCCTCATGGAACTGTTCGATTGCGTCTTTGCCCTCAAATTTGCTTTGCCTGTCAACCATGGGAATGCTCCTTGTTTTTACACGGAGATTAACAGCTTCTTTCACAAAGAGAATAAGAGACAAGGCGGACAGTTATGCGGTGATAATCACCCCCACCCACCTCCCCTTTTGGAGGGGGGGGGTTAGGGAGGGGGGGCCAACGTTTGTTTCTTGTCCTTCTTTCCCTCTTTTACTCTTTCTAAAGCTATTACTCTTTTTTTTCTCCGTGCTCTGCTCCGTCCCGAAGGGATCCCTTTGGGAAAGGGACCCCCTCGGGGTGTGTCTCCGTGGCGAATTTTTATTACCTCTTCTCCATATTGATGCGCTTGATGATCTCCTGGTATTCGGGAGGAATGGGCGCCGACTCGACGGCATCTTCCTCCGCCTGCTTATCAGAGAGCCCTGCCCCCGTATCGATGCCCGTGATCGGAGCTGACTCTACGGCTTCTCCTCCGCCCTCGGACGGGGAAAGGGTGAGTCTCTTCACGGGTCTTCCAGACTGGTCTTCTTCTCCCTTAAGCTTTAGATGCACCTTATCTTTGACTTCCGTGGGAGGGGCAACGGGACTTGCAGAAATGCCCGAACCAGAAGCTCCGCGGCCGGCGCCTGTCACTCCCGCCCCCTTCTTGCCCATGCCCTTACCAGCGCTTTCCTTCCCGGCCTCAGATGCCCCCTGCGGCGCGGAACCGGATCCCGCCCCCTCGCCTCCCATTTTGGATGCCGCTTCGTTTGCCCCTTGCTGTCCTTCTCCCTGTTGCGCGGTCGCGCCGGACGCAGCCCCGCCATCTGTTTTCGATGAGGACGCCCCCTTCTGTCCCATGCCCGCTCCTTGCGTCGCGGATTGCGAAGCGCTTGAGCCGGGAGATGTTGCCTCCCCATTCTGGCCGGAACCGGCGCCAGCCTCTCCACCGGACTTGCCCTGGCCCTCGCCCTTTTCAGCTCCTGCAGCCTCTCCCTTCTCCGAACGCTCTTTCCCCCCGGCGCCGCCCCCTTGAGTCGATTCCTTCTTACCCGTTGCTCCAGGCTTGTTTGCCTCTTCGGAGCCGGCTTGGCCTTTCTCTTCGCCCGCCTTGCTCTCTGCGCCTTCCGCCGACGGCTGCTTCCCTCTCTCCAGCGTGGTCTTACCTTCCGCGCCCGTCGTTTCACCCTCCTTAGCGCCGCTTCCATCTTTCTCCGCAAGGCCCTGGTTCCCCTTTTCCTTACCCGCACCTTGAACAGATGAAGTGGCACTGCCGTCGCTCTCTCCGCCCATATCCTTTTTCTCGCCGCTCTTACCGGCGCTTTCTTTACTTCCGGAGCCGGTCTGCTCTCCCGCTCCCGGCGCTTCACTGGAGCCGCGCTTCTCACCCTTCTCTCCGCCTGCCTGTGTTCCGGAAGAAGACCCAACTCCCCCCTTCAATTCATCCGTTTTTTCCCCTCCCGCGGCGGCGCCTTTCTGCCCCTTGGCTCCTCCAGTCCCCCGCCCCTCCTTCTCGCCGCCGGCAACTCCTTCTCCACTCTGATCTTTCGCCGCCCCGCCTTTCTGCCCCGTCCCCGATTTCGAACCGGCTTCCGATTGGGTCCCGGAGCTCATCCCCGATGCGGCGTCCTCTTTCTGCTCGCTTCCTTTACCAGCCTGCCCTCGCTGGCCTTTGAGAGCACCTTGAGCGCCTTCACCCTCTCCGGAACCGCCCCCTGAGACAGACGCGGCCCCTCCGGATTTATCGCTACCGCCTGCTCCACTCTCGCTTCCCGATTTTCCCCCGCGCTGTTTTGCGGCCGCGGTATGGTTTCAGCCCGCCGCTCCGCTCTCGCTCGGGCCGCGGGGTGGGCTTTCACCCGCTCCCGCACTGCTCGCCTTCCCGGAACCATTCTTATCGGCGCTCGTACCCCCCGCCGACCCCGATGGCACAGCCGCCATGCCGCTGCCGCCGCCTGGAGAACGGTCTCCCGTTTGCAACCCCGAGGAAGAGTCTAAACCGGATTGGGAAGAGGATTCGGAGCCGCCTGTGCCGCTCTGGCTTTGCTCCCCCTTCCCACTCTCCTTCTCTGCGGACGACCCGGATTTTTGTTGATCACCCGTATCTCCCTTGGACGATCCGGTTCCTCCCTCCGCGCCTTTTTCTTTCGCAGATGATTCGTCTCCTCCCTGCCCCTTAGAGGATTTTGCCGACGAACCAGCGCCCTGCTTATCCCCACTTTCCCCGCCTGACTGTTGATTACCAGCTTGATCTTTATCTTGAGATTTGCCTGAAGATGATGTCCCACCACCAGCGGATTCCCCTTTTCCCTGCTCATCCTTCTTGGTATCGCCGGTGGACGAAGATCCCGCACCCGATGCGCCCGCGCCGCTCGACGATTCCTTACTGCCCTGTTCGTTCCCGGACTGGGGAGATTTCCCGCCGGACGCTCCTCCACTACTCGACGATTCCTTACTACCCTGTTCGTTCCCGGATTGGGGAGATTTCCCGCCGGATGCACCCCCGCTGCTACCTTCGGTTCCAGCTTCCATCCGGTCAAGTTGCTGTGAGATATTCTGCATCATCTGACTGAGGTCCTGCCTCATCTGAGCCATCTGCTTCGAATCCTCGCGCCGCCCCACAGTCTCCTCTTTCCCCCCGGCGCCGCCTTCTCCACTTTTTGACTCCGGCGTCGGAGTCGGCGACGCCTCGCCGCTCTTTTCATCCTCCCCGAGCGCTAGGCGTTCCTCCCTCTTTGACTCTTCGGAGACGTTCCTTACGCCCTCGCGGCCGCTCAGCCGGAGTGAAATGTCGAGGATAAAGGCCAGGGCGATGGCCAGCGCGACATACGCCGACGCGGGAATGCGGTGTGGGAGTATTTTCCGTATGTTGTCTGGACCCAAGTCGGTGATGATCTCATCGGCGAGCCTGTCATAGAGCCTCGGCTTTACCTTGTGTGACGAATATTCGATGAACGTCACCAGGCGCTGTTTGAGCTTCATCTCGCCGTCGACAAGGGCGGCGGCATCCCCCTTGTCCGTCCAGGATCTCTTCACGTGGAGTATCCGGAAGACGGCGAAGGCGGCAAGCACCCCAATGCAGACATATAGGCCGAAGGAGGGGAGCGACACGAGGCGCGCGAGAATGTACCAGGCGAACAGCGCGGCCAGGGCGACCGCGAGGATATCGAACAGCGCCCTTTCCATCTTCAACCGGTTGGAGCGCAACCGGACGTCTTCCAACCGGCGCCCGACCGTCTCCTCAGGCGAGGAACTGTCGGGCAATGTTGCACGTTTCAATTTTAAGAAATTGGAGAAGTTCATACGTGTATCGTGAGCTGTCAAATGGATCTTAAGGCGGATGCAATCCTACGCGGGATCACGGGACGCGGGCTGACTGAGCGGTCTTGTCCTCTACCCACACCTTCTCATCCTCTTCAACCCAGTGGCCCGAGGGGATCAACCGTTCCTCGAAATGAGCTTCTAGCACCTTCCCATCCACAACCTTCTCTTCAACCCAGACACGCTTCTTTTGAGAAGTGTCAACCCACTTGCTCTTCTTGGCGACCTCGTAGTGGCCCGGCCCCACGCCCTCGACCTTGCCTGCGGTGGCGCCGCTCTTAACATCCTGCTCGACACCCTTCAAGAGATCTTTCTCGGCTTTTCTCCTGTTGCGATTTTCCAAGCCGGCGCCGGCGAGTCCCCCGCCGACGCCACCCGCCATCGCGCCGAGCATCACTCCCTCGCCGACGTGGCCGGTGGCTGCGCCGAGAGCAACGCCCGCGCCCGCGCCGAGTAGAGTACCCACAGTGGCCATGTTGCGCGTGTTCGCAAAATCGGCGCACCCCGCAGCGCCCATGGCCAAAACTACTATAATGGAAATTGTCAACCGGGTCGGCACAGGATACTCCCTTTGTCGATCTGCGTAATTATACCAAAATCGATGGGGGCAACGAGAATGTTGCTCGATAGACCGGGTAACGCGATGGAGAAGTAGTGCGCGGTGAAGATCTGCTCCCTTGGCAATATGTCGTGAAGATCAGTCGACCTTGACGAGGTCGCCGGCTTGGAAACCCGAGCCCATTAGCGGCGTGGCGTAGGCGATCTTCTCTTTCACCTTGGTCACGCTGATGCGGCCGATCTTCTTCGTCTCGACGTCGAGGAGCTCGCCCGTCGTGGGATCGCGGAGCTCGCCGCCCTGCCGGTAGACGTTGAACTCGTAACCCGGCTGCATGCCGTCTTCCGAGCCGCCGCGGATGATGATTCCGCCCTCATCGGCCTTCACGACGGTCGACTTCCAGGGCTGCTTCGCGAGCTCCTGGATGATGAAATACACGCAGTTATCGATACACATCTGCATCGCCTTATTGACCGGCGTATGCTTCTGCTTACCATGCTGTATCTGGCCGCCGGGGACATAAGGCAGGGCAAGCCCACCCGCCGCGCCGTGTCCCTCCGCCTTCCCCTCCATCCTCTGGGAGGCGATGACCGTGCCGGACGTGGTATCGATGAGGTCGATAATGCACGCCATGTGGGCCCGGGACTTACCGCCTGAAATGCCCACGCCGTACATGCTGAAGCCCTTGCTGTCCGAGACTTCCGCTTCATCATACTCGGTAACGGTGCCGCGCACCAAATATTGAGCGGTGAGGGCCTTACCGATCTGGGCGGTCTTGCTCTCCGCCATGCGGCCGCTTTGAGCGAGGTCCTGCTCTCCGAACACGTCTTTCAAAAGCTCCTGCTCCCGCACAACGAACTTGCCGCTCCGGTTCAACGCATTGATGAGCTGCGCCTGCATCCCCGTTCCCAGATTGGATTGCGAGGGGGCATTGGCTTTGTTTTTAAATTCCGCGACCGCTACGATCTTTTTCAGACTGAGCGGGCCGGCCGCTTCGGGCGCCGCCGCACCGCCGCCCGCTGCCGGCGGTGGAGGTTGGGCAGGAGCTCCGTCAATCGTCTGAGGTATCGCCGGTACGGGAACCGCCTCGGATGGAGCGGCAAGCTGCGGCGCGCCGGGGCCGCCGGGCGTCTCGCCCTTCCGGTTGACCACCTTCTGCGGGCCCTCCAGGAGGGATTTCTGTGACATGATGGGAATGCGCAGCGTCTTGCTCGTCTTGCCTCCCGAGGAGTCCGTAAATTTAAGTTTTATCTTGTCTCCCTGGGTACAGTCGACGGTGATCGCGAAGCTCCCGTCCGAATTGACGGTGGCCTCCGCCTTCTCCGCCGTGTCCTTGTCAAGGCATACGACCTTGATGGGGGGAACGCCCGCAACGGAACCAGGCGGCGCCGAGACAACGTATGTCCCCATGTTGCTAGCGGGCGTGAACGTGAAATTCTCCTTATTCACCTTGCAACTTCCGGCGACGGCGGCGCCGGTCGCACACGTGAGCGCGGCCGCCACCAAACCCACCACCACATACTGGATCCTCATGTTGACCCTCCATTTAACTTGACCTATTCACCAACTACTGCGAAATCCCAAATCCCAAACTCCAAATCCCAATAACAACAAGTATGCGGCACAAAAATCCATTTCCATCTTCTTTGGGATTAGGGGGTTGGGATTTACCCGCGGCACTTGTCATCATCTTCGACAGTATATCAAAATTTCTAGCTCTTCTTGTCCTGCGGGCTTGCCGGCTCCGATGCCGCAGGCTTGTCCCTGAGCTTGAGATCTATTCTGTTCCCCGTCTTGCCGGTGAGTTCGATCCCGACGCTCGGCAGATCCTCGATCCGCCTGTCGAAATCGCTCCAGAGCGCCCCGTCGATCTCTACGTCGAGCTCAAGGACCTCGTTCGTCCAACTACGCTCAGAGACGTTCTTCACGCCGCGGATCGCCGCGAGATCCTTCTGGAAGGCGCGCCGGCGGTCGTTGTTGGCGCTCAAAGCTATGATTTGTACGGAGACCGTATTGAACGCCTCACCCCTCCATTTTTCGAGTATCTGGTCGCGCATCGCCGAGGCGAGCTTTTCGCCCGCGATCCGAAGCGCTTCCTTCGCGGCGGTCGCGCGCCCTCCCTTCACCACCCGCCCCGACGTGACGCTCTCGCTCGCGATGATCTGGGCGTTGTCGGTCTTGATCGCCTTCGCGGATGCCTGGGCATCGCAGTGGTATACCGCAACGCCGTGGGGGTTGCTCTGGTCCATCTGGGCGCTCGTTGCTTCACCCACAATCACCACCTCCGCCCCGAACCGTTTTCCAAGCGCCGCGGCCTTGGCGGGATCGCTATAAGAGGTCTGCGTATCGCGCTCGTTGATGGCTCCCATCTGCCCCCTGTCAACGAGAGGAAAATCGAGCCGGAGGAGCTCTTTCTCCATGGCGGTCTGGGCGACCGCGCCGCCCTTTGCAAAGTCCGCGCCATAATCGGGATCCTCGAAGTAATCCCTGATCATCACCATCATGCGCGGATTGTTTTTCTTCGCCTTGAGGATGTTCAGCGCGCGGACGTCTTTCTCGATCTGGGCCAGGGCGACGTTAGCCTCGATGGTCACGCTATAGACACCCCCCTCGCCGTTGTTGTCCTTGATGACCTTGAAACAGGTGATGTATCCCTTGACCTGCGAAAGCACCTTGTCATCGAGGAGCTGGAAGTTCTCGACCATCGTCTCGGAATCCACGATCGTGCCGATGCCTTGTTCGATCGCGCGGCGCTGGGCGCGGTTGGTCGCCTCGTCCTTCGCGAGCATAAGCGCCTCGGGGCCCGTCCCACGCACCGCCGCCTCGCCCGTGGCCGCTACCACCTTCTCTGGCACCGCGAGCGCGCCGCCGCCGGCAAAGGCACACGCAGCCGCCACGCACGCGATAAGCACACCGGATCCGAAATTTTTGATCATCTCGTCACCCCCCTATTATCCCAACGGGGTCAAGGCCCCGTAAATCCCAAATCCCCCGCCCAACAACCGGCCTCGTCCCAAAGGGATCCCTTTGGGGCGGGCAGACAAACCCCCATCTGCGTGGGGCGTAGGGAGTGGGGCGTTAGGCGAAAATATCAACCACGCCGACACGCATTATCCGCTCCCCCGAAGGGGTCCCTTTCCCAACGGGATCCCTTCGGGACGGGACGGGACGCGGCAAAAACGGTTCCATGCCGCATCAATGAACCACAGTCGTCTCTTCAGTGACCGGTTGGCTCTGCACCGGGACTCCCGGCGCAGGCGCGACGGGAACCACCTGCCCGACAGGCGGCGGGACCGGCACGTCATGCACGCTTACGTCCCTCTCGCTCTCGACGGGGAGGGGGGCCATGCGCGACTGTCCGCCGATGCCACGGGCGCCCTTCACCTTCACCGTGCCGTCCTCTTTAACCTTGATCTTCATCTCTTCCCGCGGGGATTTCATCTCCACTATCTCGCCGTTGGGGCCGTACATGACGTCGGTGCTCTTCAGGGTCGGCATCTTGCACCCCGACGCGAGCGCACCCGCCACGCAGACGCACAGCAATACCATAAATATTCTGCTCATACGCCACCCTCCTTATTCGTACTTCACTTTAACCTTTTCCGCGGGCTTGTACTTTATCTTGTCGCCCCCGTCCTTCGTCTCCTGCTCGACCCACCCCTGGGGAGTAGGAACCAGGTACGACTCTTTTTTAAACATGCCGCAGCCCGAGGCAAGCGTCCATGCGACAATTGCCGCGAAGCCGAGTAAGGCCTTTCTGCTCATAGTACCCCCCTCTCCGCCCCTTGCGGGAATGACAAATACCAAATGACAAAACTACTGTAGTTTTGTCATTTGTCATGTATGTTATTCCACCACCGTCTCTGATTGAACGGGGACGCCGGGATCGACGATCTCCTCGCTCACCTTCGGAATATACCGCTTCTTGCAACCGGCCATCGCCACCACGCACGCCACAACCAACATGATGGCAACCGCTGTTGTAGCTCGCTTCATTTTTACAGACCTCCTCTCCTTCAATCGGTTTTAACCGCGGATATGCGCGGATAACCGCTGATCGCTTTTAATCTGTGTAATCCATGCAATCCGTGGATCGAACCCCTGTCTCTAAAAATCCGCACAATCCGCCTCATCCGCGGTTCCTTCATTACTCGTTCTGCGCCAACTGCCCGCTGCTCACGATCTGCCACAGCCCGGAGAGCGGAAGCTCCATTTCGACCTCTATGCTTCCATCAGGCATCACCGTCGGCTCCCCCACCACCTGCGCGCCGCCAAGGTACTGGCTCACCTCCGCCTTCACCTTGTCGCTTACCGTCGTGTAATCACGCACGGTTGTTGAGGCGTCGATGTGGACCCCGTACACCTTCTCCACGAGGTTCCTGCGCGCCACCGCCTCCGCGGCCCTCTCGGTGTTCAACCGGGCCGCGGTTCCCGTTTCACCCTCCTTTGGCACGCCCGTCCCTTTGGTCTTCACCGTCTGGCTCGCCCAGGGCGGCATCGCCGACCCGACGTCGCCGGCCGAAGACACATCGCTGGTAGGACCAGCGGGACGTCCTTTGAGATAGCCCCTCGCCGGTACCGCGGCATTGCCGGTGGCTTTGATCACCTTCGGGGGCCCCCAGCTAAGGATGCTCTCAAACGTCGTGTCGTGGAAAACGGACCGTGGAGGGAAACCTGCGTAGTAATGCTGGCGGATTGTATTTAACTCCTTGACCACGTCCTGGATAGTCACCTCGACGTCGACTTCGCAGATCCCATCCGGGAGATAGCGGTAGGGGCCAGCCTCTTTCACACCGTTGATAAAGGTATTTAGGCTGGTCTGGATCTGGTCGTTCAGCACGACGAAATCCCTCACCAACGTATTGCCGGTCACCTTCAGCCCCTTGACGGTCTCTGCGAGGTTCCGCCGCGCATCGGTGAGCGCGCCCCTCTCAGCGAGGAGCCTACCCTGGGGCGTCACGCTCTCCCATCCCGGGATTCCGGCCGTCTTGTAGCTCACCCCTTTAGGGGCGGCCGACTCAGCCTTCTGGCCCGGCGGCAAACCGACGCCCGTCACCGTAAAGACGGTCTTCTTAGTGTACTGGCCCATCTTGTCGAAGCTAATCCTGGTCCTCTTCGGGTCGGGGTAGTCCAGGTTGACCCTCTTGAGGCACTGCATGATCTGCTGGAGCGTCACCTTCACGTCCACTTCGCAGGTGCCGTCAGGCATGTATCGCGGCGGCCCATCCAGCTTCATCCCTTTCATGAAGTCGCTGAAGGCCGTGGCGATCTGATCGCTCTCCGCGATGTAGTCCCTGACGTACGTCTGGGAATCGATGTGCAGCCCCTTGATCTCCTCCATGAGCTTCCGGTAACCATCGGCCTGCGCCGCGCGCTTGGCCATCAATTTCTCCTGCCCCGGCGAGAGCGGTCCCTGCGCCAGCGCCGATCCCGACAGGCCGATGAGAGCCATCAGGAACAGCGCCCAGAACATCACTTTCTTCTCCATAATCAACCCTCCTTTCCACTACGTGACGCACCGCACAATTTGGAACGAACCCATGCGTTCCATCCCCATTCTTCCAAATCCACCCCCACACCCCGGACGAACCTCACTGTACGGGAGAGCTCGCCTTGTTAATTCAGATTAAAAAGCTCCCGCCATTCGGATTCGCCGATCGTCCTACCCCCTTTCTCAACGAAAAGCAACCCCGCATCCGTTACCTGCGTTTTCCGAGCTGCTGATTCAGAAGATTCTTCACACCAGCTCCCCGCCGGCAACTCCATCTCGATATCAACTTCGACGTCGCCGTTCGCATAGTAGCGGGCCTCTTTGAGCCGCGCTCCGCGTATGAACCCTCTTATATGCTCCGTGCCCGTCCCCACTCCAAGCCGGGTGTCCGCCATGCCGAGCATTCCCGCCATGTTTTTGTACGCCTCTACCATCGCCGCCCGCTTGGCCAGCAATCTTGCCTGCGCTTTGTTTGCGCTCCTCCACGGCTGGCGTCCACGGCCCGTGGCGACTAAAAGACTCGCCGCAGGCGGCGTTGGACCGGCGACTTTGGTTGCCGCAGGGGTTTTAGCCGGAAGATCGATACCGGCAAGGTCACCTGACAGGAACAACCCGATCGCACACCCGGCAACAATCACCGATCCCCGGTAAAGATGCACGCTGAAATGGCCCCCTGTATCCCGGTCTACTCACCAACCGCAGCAGGAATGACAAATACCAAAGCACAAATGACAAATGAATTACAAATGACCCCGCCCAATAAACCGGCCTCGTCCCAAAGGGATCCCTTCGGGAAAGAGGCCCCTTTGGGGCGGGTAGGCAAATAACAAAACCGCATTGTGTTTTGTCATTTGGTATTTGTCATTAGGTATCAGGTATTAGTATACCCCAAAATATCCCCCCCTCAACACACAATATTCATCTGTTGTACGTCGCTTCTACATCCGTCACCACGTCTGTCCCGGGCGCGCTTTCTTCCCCATAGCCGTCACTCGGATTCCGCAGTTTAAAGACTACTCTCCCGTTGGAATCCACCACTTTTCTATACCGCCTCACCGCCATCTCGACCCATTCTTTGAATAAACCCCATGCCATATCGCGCGGAACATTAAACTCAACCGGCATTTTCGTCGTAATGCCGCATAAATTCAGCGGCCCGGTCTCCAAAATACTATCCAGCGCCGAAAAGATTTCCTCTTTCGAAAACGTCTTTCCTTTAGGCTGTTCAAACTTCATGTCCGCGATCTCCATTTCACCCCACCCACCATAATGAAAAATAAGCAAGCCCGATGCCATATACGCAAAAAATAATCGCCGGGGCCTTAAATTATGTATTATATTGTATGGCAAGGTATTGCATACCAACCCCGGCGCCGATATGCAAGCCGCCATCCCGCAGCCGGTTCTGGCATGCTCCGAAACGACGCATTCGAGCAGTGGATTGATGCAGTGTCAGAGCAACCAGAAACCGTTTTAAACCACAGAGGACACCGAGAGAAGGCACAGAGAACACGGAGAAGGCGGTTCAACTGCTGCACAAAGAGTAAAAGAGAGGGAAGAGGAATAACCCGATTTTGCCACGGATTTACGCGCCCCAAAGGGACCTCTTCGAGGGAGTGCGCGAAGAAAGGAAATTATCGAGGCGAATAGAGAGGATTCAGAAACCACTCTGTCAATAGATGAGGTCTGACCCTGGAGTTTTCCATAAACCGGGTTTCTCCATGCCTACCCTCGTGTGCTTTCCTGGCGGGCTTGATAAATCAAGCCCCTACACCGCTATTTCTTTCCCGCTGCTTCTCCAAATCCGCGTCCATCCGCGTGAATCCCCTGAAGGGGTCCCTTAGGGACGCGGCAAACCGCTTTTTCTCTGTGAATTCCCTCTGTGTCCTCCGTGCCTCCGTGGTGAAAACACCGCCGCCCCTGGTCGCAGCCCCGGAATTGCTTTCCCATCCCCACTGTGCTATATTCTCTTCGCCATGGCGCCTCACAAGGAAAACGCGCAACTTCATCTCCTCGAAAAGGAGCATCTCGCGGATCTGCTCAGGGCAAGCTCCCTCCTCAACTCGACGCTCGAGACCCGCAAGGTGTTGGAATCGCTTATGGCGCTCGCCAACAAGCTCCTCGGCACCGAGGCCAGCTCCCTGATCCTCATCGACGAGAAGGGGGAGCGTCTCTTCTTCAAAGCCAGCGCCGGGGATAAGGCGAAGGAGATCATGCGCTTCACCCTCGACGCGGCCAAGGGGATCGTGGGTTGGGTGATCCAGAACAAGAAGCCGTACATCGCGAACGACGTCGCGTCGGACTCGCACTGGTCCCACGACGTCGCCACGCAACTCAATTTCCCCACCCGTTCGATCCTCTGCGTGCCCGTCATGAGCCGAGGCCAGCTCATCGGCGCTTTGGAGGCCATCAATAAAAAAGACGGCGAGCGCTTCGACGCCACGGACATAGTCCTCATCACCACCCTCGCCGACCAGGCGGCGCTTGCGATCGAGAATGCGCGCCTGCACTCCGAACTCTCGCGCGACACCGAGACCATCATCGAGCATATCCGCCTGGAACACCCCATCATCGGCGACAGCCCCGTAATGAAACAGCTCATCGGAATCATCCGGAAGGTCACCCCCACCGATTCCACCGTTCTCATCCGCGGCGAGAGCGGGACGGGGAAGGAACTGATCGCCAGGACCATACACTACAACTCGCCACGGCGGGGGAAACCGTTCACCTGCGTCAATTGCACACTCTACAGCGAAACGCTCATCGAGAGCGAGCTCTTCGGCCACGAGCAAGGGGCCTTCACCGGCGCTTCGAAACGCCGGGTCGGCCGTTTCGAACAGGCGAACAGGGGCACCGTATTCCTGGATGAGGTGGGGAGCATATCCCCCGATGCCCAACTCAAGCTATTGCGCGTCTTGGAGAATAGGGAATTCGAGCGGCTGGGGGGATCGGATACGGTCAAGGTCGACGTGCGGGTCATCGCCGCGACGAACGAGGACCTCGAGAGCGCCATCAAACGGGGGCGCTTCCGCGAGGACCTCTACTATCGTCTAAAAGTTATCGAGATACACGCCCCGCCCCTACGGGAGATACGGGAAGACGTCCCAAGGCTGGTGGCGCATTTTCTCGGTGAACAATCTAAACAGGTCGGCAGGAAAATCAAGAAGGTGAGCCCCCAGGCCTTGGAGTTCCTCATGGCATATCCCTGGCCCGGAAACGTCCGCGAGCTCAAAAATACCATCGAGCGCGCGATCGTCCTAGGCAGCGGCGACATGCTGCTGCCGGAGCATCTCCCGGCGGAAATCAGAACGTATACCCCCGAGAAAAAGGAAGGGACGACGCTCGAAGACGCAGAGCGGGAACGCATCGTCCAGGTCCTCGAACGCACGCAGTGGAACAAAAGCATGGCGGCGAAGCTGCTCGGGATATCCCGCAACCGCCTGGACAGGAAAATCAAGACGTATGGGATAGATCCGAATAAATCCCAAATCCCAAATCCAAAATCCCAATAATCGAGAATGGGGTCCTAACCTGAATTATTCATCAACCGAGCAAAGTTGATGAATAGATCAGGCTAAAACCACAGAGGACACTGAGAAGACACAGAGAGCACTGAGAAACAAACCCAACTAAATTCTAACCACGCCCCCAAGGGGCCCCTTTCCCGAAGGGATCCCTTCGGGACGGGATGGGGGATGAACACGGATTTGTTTTTCACAAAGAGTAAAAGAGAATAAGAGACAAGAGAGCGCTTAGGGGGTGATAATCACCCCCATCCATCCCCCCTTGGAGGGAGAGGGTCAGGGAGGGGGGCTCGTTTCTGGTCATTCGTAACGATCAACGAGAAACGAGCGACTATAAACTGCGGTAAATCTCTGTGTCCTCAGTGATCTTTACTCTGTGCTCTCTGTGGTTCCCACTGTTACACGTTTTACTTTTCACGCATCCACCCCGCCACATCCTCGGCCCAGTAGGTCAGTATGATATCGGCGCCGGCGCGCTTCAGGCCGGTGAGCGTTTCCATGACGACCGCCCGCTCGTCGAGCCATCCCTTTTCGGCGGCCGCCTTCACCATCGAATATTCACCGCTCACGTTGTACGTCGCCACCGGCACGCGGAACGCCTCTTTCACCCTCCGAATGATATCGCCGTAGGCGAGCGCCGGCTTGACCATCACGATGTCAGCCCCCTCCTCGACGTCGCACGCGACCTCGCGCAGCGCCTCCACGGCATTCGCGGGATCCATCTGGTACGAGCGCCTGTCCCCGAAGCGGGGCGCCGACTCCGCGGCATCGCGGAACGGCCCATAGAATGCGGATGCGTATTTCGCGGCGTACGACATGATCGGCACGTCCTGAAACCCGTTGCGGTCGAGCGCGCCCCGGATCGCTCCGACGCGGCCATCCATCATGTCACTGGGGGCGACCATGTCCGCCCCTGCCCTGGCGTGCGCGAGCGCCATTTCCGCAAGGAGCTCCAGCGTGGCATCGTTGTCGACGCAGTAGTCATTATCCGTCGCTCGTGATTCCTTACCTGCTCTTATCTTTTTGGGATTTGGGATTTGGGATTTGGGATTTTCTTTAATGATCCCGCAATGCCCGTGGTCCATATACTCGCAGAGGCATACGTCGGTGATGACGACCATCTCCGGGATATCCTCCTTGATCTTTCGGATGGTCTCGGGAATAATCCCATCCTCGGCGCATGCCCCGCTAGCGCGAGAATCCTTCTTCTCCGGGATGCCGAAGAGGATAACTCCGCCCAGGCCAAGCTCCGCAATCCTGCGACACCTCTCGACCGCCCGGTCGGGAGAAAGTTGGAACTGCCCCGGCATGGAATGGATCGGCCTTCGCACTCCCCTCCCAGGCTTGACGAAGAGCGGCATGACCAGACGTTCCGGAGATAAACGCGTCTCCCTAATAAGGCATCGAAGCCCCTCCTCCATCCGCAACCGCCTCAACCGCTGAGCTGGATATGACATGGGTTACCTCCATAATAAAATCCCAAACCCCAATATTAATGTATAACCACAGAGCACACAGAGAAATAATCACTGAGTGCACACCCCAAGGGGCCCCGTTGGGGCGTGGTGAAAATCAATCTTGGGTTTATCCCTCTGTGCTCTCTGTGCCTTCTCAGTGGCCTCTGTGGTTAACATTGATGATAAAAACATTGACACCCGATTGACGCATTACGTATATTATCCGCAGACTATTATGTAGCCATCCGGCATAAAGGGGGGGCACAATGTCAAAGAAGTACCTACTCGTTCTTATCCTGTTGGTCATCGCGTTGATATCCGTTGCCGGCTGCCGCAGCTATGGATACCGGCCGTCTTACGCGGGGGGCCCTCATCTCGATTACAAACCCTATTGGCCGATACCCGTTTTTATCAACCATGGGCCCGTTCCTTTCGAAGAGCTTAAAGAGGTCTATCCGCCGGAGCTTAACATCTCACAGAAATGACCGGCTGCGGCGAACGGCACGGGAGTTTAACCGGCCGCTTATGTTGTGGAATAACTACGGCATGTCGCGCCGGCGCAATGCTCTTCCCTTCTTGCTCCAAAATTTTACTAGCGCCCTGACAAACCCCTCATCGGTGTGCGTGCCGGCTTCGACCATGACCTTCAACCCATTCTCCCTCGCCGCCTGTCCAGTCACCGGTCCTATAACGGCTACGATCGGCCCACGTTTTATCTTCAGTGAAAATCGCTTTAGTATTTTTACGTACGACTCGACGGCCGAGGGGCTTGTCAGCATCACTACGTCAACAACGTCATCCGCGATAAGTTCGGCGATCGCGCAGGCATTCTCTTCCACCGGCAGCGCCTTGTAAGCGACCACCTCGGCGCATCGCCCACCAAGCTTCCGTATCGCCGCGGGGAGCGCCTCGCCGGCGATCTGACTCCTGGGCAAGAGGAATGAGCGCCCCTCAAGCTCCCCCCGAGAGGCAAGGGCATCCACAATCCCTTCGCTGGTGAATCTCTTCGGCAGGCAGTCCGCTCTTATCCCCCATGCTCCAAGCCCAGCAGCCGTCGCCGGGCCCACGGCGCAGACCTTGACACGCGAGAGGGCTCGGGAGTCGGACCCGAGAAAACGGAGCCTGCGCATGAATGCCTGCACGCCGTTTGCACTGGTGAAAACAATCCAGTCATGGCGGGGGAGCGCGGCGATAGCCCGGTCGAGGAGACGGAGGCTTCGCGCCGGAGCTATCCGAATCAGCGGATAGACGAGCGGCGCCGCGCCTTTCTGTTCGAGAAGATGGACGACACGTTCCACCTGCTTGGCCGGGCGCGTCACAAGCACCCTCATGCCACGCAAGGGTAGCGCGGCGACCCGCTGCAACCGACTGCGAAGAGAGACGGTCTCACCCACGACGAGAATCGCCGGAGACGCGATCATCCGAGCCCGGCCCAATGCCGCAATCCGGCCTAAAGGCCCTGCCACCGTTCTCTGGAGCGGCGTGGTGCCATTTTCTATCAGGGCGGCAGGCAGGCGGGGGTGCTTCCCGGCGGCGAGAAAGCGTTTTACGATCCGATCGAGATTCCCAACGCCCATGAGGACGACGAACGTCGAGTCCGCTTTCAGCAGGCGATCCCAATCAACCCCCTTCGCCGTGCTCCCATCGGCCTCCCGGCCGGTGAGGATGGTCACGGACGAACTCATACCCCGCATGGTGAGCGGAATGCCGGCACGGACGGGGACCGCGAGCGCCGCGGAGACACCCGGGACGATCTCAAACTGGACGCGCGCACGGGCGAGGTGCAGGATTTCCTCGGCCCCCCTCCCGAAGAGAATGGGGTCGCCGCCCTTAAGCCTGACCACCATATTTCCGCGGCGGGCTTCCCGCACGAGAAGCTTGTTGATCTCCGACTGATTGACGCTCCGACGGCCAGGGGCCTTTCCCACGCATATTTTCACCGCATCTTCACGCGCGAAACGCAGGAGGGAAGAATTTGCAAGGCGGTCGAAGAGAATCACGTCCGCAACGGAGAGGAGGTCTTTCCCTTTCTCGGTGATAAGGCCTGGATCGCCGGGACCGGCGCCTACGAGGAAGACCTTGCCTGGGCGTTTTGTCATCGTGAGGAACCCCCACCAGGAAAAATCCCAAATCCTCCACCAAAGGCGGATCCGCCTCCGGCGGACAAACCCCAAATCCCAATAAAGAGGAAGACTCTACCTGTGAGCTTTTTCATGAGAGCTGTTTCCCGGCTACGATCGCGTCCCTTATCAACTGCGTCATGGCGCGGCTGGCGTCGGCTTTCCTTCCGCTGCGTAGAAGCTTCATGATAGACGGACGTGACATCGCCTCAAAAACCGCCGGACGTCTCTCCGCCGGAACGCACCCGATGACCCTGCCCCTCAAGGAACGCATCATGCTTAAGAGATCGGCGTACTCGCGCCCGTATCTATACCTGAGCTCACGCGCAATCCGCGCGGCCGTTGCGGGGCTGCTCCCCCCCGTCGATACCGCGATCTGCAATTGCCCGCGCCGCGCCACAGCGGGGAGGAAAAAATCGCAGAGCGCCGGCGTATCCACGACGTTTGCGAGAACGTTCTTCTTCTTCGCAGCCGCGGCTATCCTCGCCTGCGCTCGGGCGTCATCCGTCGCGCATACCACGAGAAACGCCCCCCTTAAATCAGCGACCGAAAAATCCCGCGCCCTCAACCCGATTTTTCCGAGACGCGCGAGGCGTCGGATCCCCGCGCACGCGGTCTTCGCTACAACCCTCACCATCGCCCCGGCTTCGACAAGTCTCCGCGCTTTACGCTCGGCGACCCGCCCTCCCCCAACAACCAGGCAGGAACGCCCTTTCAAATCGATAAAGATCGGAAACAACGTGCGCGCATGCATCGGCTAGGAACCGCCCTCCATCTGTTCGCGCCCCCACCCCTGGACGATGGCGTCAACGAGAAACACATTCCGCCGCGAGTCCAGCGTGCCGTGGAGCACCAGGGGGGTGGCGACCTTCATCCCGTGGATGACGTCGGCGCCCTTCGCCTGAGCGCCCATCTCGCACCGTATCTCTCCACCCTCGGCTACGACGAGGAAATGGAGCTTGCTACTCGATGTCTTGCCCAGACGCTGCTCGGCCGCGTCCCCGCCATCGGTCAACTCCCTCACGAATCTAGCCTTGATCCTTAGCGGCCCGCCCTCGACCTTCCCGGGCGTTGCGAGGTCCGTTGCCGTGACGCCGAACCACCGCGCGACCGCTCCATCGCCCGCATGCAAGCGTTCTGAGAACGCCGGACGAGCCAGCATAATGAGCGCAACCAGCGATATAACCTGAGTTTTCATTGTCGCGTCCCGCATAACGACTACTATATCAATTGTTTTACAAAGAGTAAAAGAGCTAACTACAGCCGAAAGTTTAAGGCGTAATGCGGACCTTTACGAAAAGGCTGTATTCTCACAAAGAGTAAAAGAGAATAAGCGGGCGGGGACTGATGTTTATTTTTGTTCCTCTTTCCTTCTCTTTTACTCTTTGTAAAAAATCGCTGCGCCGTGGTGAAAAATCCGGCCCCCACTAACCCATAGTCAACGCATACCCGTCATGCTATACTTTGGAACGGTATTCAGGGGGTGTCCCATGATGCGAGGCAAAAGACTCCGCGAGATGCTGGATCAGACCGTCGACAGGATCATCCAGTCCTACAATCGCCACGGGGGCATCAACCACATCAAGGGCCCCTCGCTCCCCGCCCAAGGGGAGATCATCGAGACCCTCGAGAGCCTGGTATCGATAATTTTCCCCGGATTCTTCGACACAAGCAACCTCAACGCGACGAACATCAGATACCACCTGGGGGCAAAGTGCGCCGCGGTATACCAGCAGCTAGCCGATCAAATCGATAAATGCTTCCGCTACTTCTGCAAAAACGAGAGCCGCTGCCGGCCGGACAGCATGGTGTGCACCATGAACGAGAAGAGCTGCCTGCGCAAGGCCCGCGAGATCTCCCGCGCGCTCCTCAAGGAACTACCAACGCTCAGGAAGATACTCTACTCGGACGTTCGCGCGGCGTTTACCGGGGATCCAGCGGCGAAGAGTTTCGATGAAATAATCCTCGCCTATCCGGGCCTCGCGGCGATCACCGTATACCGCATCGCCAACGTGCTCTGGAGGAAGAAGGTCCCGCTCCTCCCCCGGATCATGACCGAGTACGCCCACTCCCGCACCGGAATCGACATACACCCCGGAGCGACCATCGGCGAATACTTCATGATCGATCATGGGACCGGGGTAGTCATCGGGGAGACCACGGTCATCGGGAAGAACGTCCGCATCTATCAGGGCGTGACGCTCGGGGCGCTCAGCGTGCCGCACCATGCGGAGCGGTATCGCTGGAAGAAGCGGCACCCGACCATCGAGGACGGGGTGACCATATACTCGGGGGCGACCATCCTCGGCGGACAGACGGTCATCGGGAAAGGGGCGGTGATAGGCGGGAACGTCTGGCTCACAAAGTCTGTGCCCGCGCATACGAGGGTCATCTTCGAACCGCCCGTATGCGCGATGCACAAAAAAAGAAAACACAGCGCCTGAACGGCGACGCGCATACCGTGCAAAAGGAGGATGTATGAGAAGGCTATTGGGTTTCTTCGTAGCTGCGGCGATCCTTTCGTTCTGTCTCGGCATCGCTCAGGCGCAGGATCAACCGGTCGCACCACCCGAGGGAGCGGTCAAGGCCGAACAGAAACCGATTGTCCAGGAAGGCGGAACGGCGGCGCAACCGGAAGCGGCAGAGGCCCCGCAGGTCTCGGCGCCCGCCGCAGAATCCGCCGCCGGGCAGGCGTCAGCCCAGGCAACCGCACCCTTCATCGGCAACAAGGGCAGCAAGAAGGTCCATCGCGCGGATTGCAGTTGGGGAGCAAAGACATCGCCGGGAAAGCGCGTCTATTTCAATACGTATGAGGAAGCCGCGAAGGCCGGTTACGTCCCCTGTAAAACGTGCAAGCCGCAACTGGCAGCGGCGGGGAGCTCGGCGCCGGCAGTGACGGGAGAGGGAGCGACGAAGATCTCAGCGCCGACCGCCGCCGGGGAAGGATTCTGCGGGAGCGCCAAGGGGAAGACATTCCATCGCGCAAGCTGCGAGTGGGCTAAAAAAATATCCGCCGACAACCTCGTCAAATACAAGACGCGCGAGGAGGCGATCGCCGCCGGCAAGAAACCGTGTTCCACGTGCATGCCGTAGGCGGCGTCTGATCCTCGCCGGTCCGTACGATAATGGGCTCCCACACGTTGGGGGCCCATTTTTTCGCCCGGAATGTGCTATGATTATAGAAGCGCGAAGCGGCCTCCCACAATTTCAATGCCGCCTCCGGCGCAGACGTCGAACATGCCGAGGGACCCTGTCCGTCCCGAATGGAGAAGGGCTTCGATGAAAAGCAATCTCCAGATAGAACAGCAAGTCAAAAAATTGCCCATATCGGACATCGCCAGGAAGCTCGGGCTCACCGATGAGGACTATGATTATCACGGGAAATACATCGCCAAGGTCCAGGCCAGCCTGCTCAGGAAGAAACGGAACGCCCCCTCCGGTAAACTCATCCTCGTCACGGCGATAACCCCGACGCCGGCGGGAGAAGGGAAGACGACCACCACCATAGGCCTCGGCGATGCGTTCGCCCGCATGGGGAAGCGGAGCTGCATTTGCCTCCGCGAACCGTCTCTCGGGCCGTATTTCGGGATCAAGGGCGGCGGGACCGGCAGCGGCTACGCGCAGGTCGTCCCCGCGGAGGACATCAACCTCCATTTCGCCGGCGACATGTACGCCGTCACGAAAGCCAACAACCTCCTCTCCGCCATGATCGACAACCATCTCCAACACGGCAACCTCCTCCACATCGACCCGAGGAGGATCAGTTGGAAAAGGATCATGGACCTGAACGACAGGGCGCTGCGGGAGATCTTCGTCGGCCTCGGGGGCGTCATGCACGGCATCCCGCGGAAAGACGGCTTCGATATCACCCCCGCGTCGGAAGTGATGGCCATACTCTGCCTGGCGCTGGACTACGGCGATATAATCAAGCGGCTGAAACGGATCATCATCGGCTCGACGTACACGGGCGAGCCGGTGACGGCGGAACAGATAAAGGCGGACGGCTCCATGGCTGTGCTCCTCCGCGACGCCATACACCCGAACCTCGTCCAGACGCTCGAATACACGCCCGCATTCGTCCATGGCGGCGCATTCGCGAACATAGCCCACGGCTGCAACAGCGCAGTGGCGACGAAACTGGCGCTCAAGCTTTCGGAGGTGGTGGTCACGGAGGCCGGGTTCGGCTCGGAGCTCGGGGCGGAGAAGTTCTTCGACATCAAGTGCCGCATCGCGAAGCTCACACCGAGCGCCGCGGTGATCGTCGCGACGTCGAGGGCCATAAGGTACCAGGGACACGGCTCCCTTTTGAGGGGCATAGATAATTTGAGGAAACACATCGAGAACGTCCGCCGCTTCGGGATCCCCATCGTCGTCGCCGTCAACCGATTCGAGGGAGACAGCGCGCAGGACCTAAAGACGATCGTCTCCGCCTGCCGCCGCGCCGGCGTGCGCGCCGCCGTCTCAACCGTTCACGACAAGGGAGGCGAGGGCGGCATCGCGGTCGCCGAGGAGGTTCTCGATGCGATCGATAGCAACAGGGCCCGCTTCAAATTCCTCTATCCCTTGAAACTCCCCATAAAAAAGAAGATCGAGCTCATCGCCCGCGAGATGTACGGCGCGAAGTCGGTCGACTACGAGCTCTCGGCCGAACTGGACATCCAGCGCATCGAGAAGCTGGGCTACGGCAATCTCCCGGTCTGCATGGCAAAGACCCAGAAATCACTCTCGGACGATCCCGACCTCAGGGGTCGCCCTAGGAATTTCACCATCAACGTCAACCAGGTCAGGCTCTCCGCGGGAGCGGGGTTCGTCGTCGCCATTATCGGCAACATCGTGACGATGCCCGGCCTTCCCAAATATCCCGCCGCCGAGCGGATAAAAATAGACCACTCAGGGCGAGTAATCAGCCTCTCGTAAGGAACTCGCATGTTCGGTCGCGTACTCCTATTGACCCTGCAACTCGTCTTCCCCCTTGCAGCCACCCCCCCCCCGCCCCGCGGCGCTCCGGGGGGCCCCGTGCACTATAGAGGATACGTCTTCGGCTATCTCCCCGTGGGCGATGCCTGGTTCGACGTCAGCAAGACGACGCATAAAGGCAGAGCGGCGTACCGTTTCGATGCGCGCGCGTCGGGACACTACGTGATCTACACCCTGGATATCATGCTGAGTTCGATCGTGGACGCCGCGAGCTTAAGGAGCCTGGTGTTCCGTCGCCGCGAGGTCGGCTCGGAGGTGCGGGAATACCAGGTCGTCTTCGACAGGAAAGCGCTGAAGGCCCTCTACCGGCGCAAGCCCGGCAAATTCACCTCCGTGGAAAAGATGGATGCTACGCCATGGGAGGACCGGTCCACGTTCCCGATCGGCCCCGACGTGAACGACATACTCTACACTCTCTATTTCGCGCGCGACATAGGCGGCAAGGTCGGGAACAAAAAATATTACAGGTTCGTCGAAAAAACCAAG
Organism: uncultured bacterium; assembly: GCA_964460305.1. GTDB lineage: Bacteria > Auribacterota > Tritonobacteria > UBA1439 > UBA1439 > JAPLCX01. Next base: position 7,579 of record CAYWRA010000008.1, on the reverse strand, counting down.
ATATGGAAAGCCAGGGTCACGATCACCGGAGAGGAAAAACTCGACATAGGGCGGGCGGGTGCGTTCGACGCGCTGAAGATCGCGATCGAACCGGACTATACGGACGATCCCGGGACGGGCGAGAAATTCAGCGGCCTCTTCGGCGTGACCGGTTCACTCGAGGTGTGGGTGGACAAGGAAACCCGCATCCCACTCATCGTGAGGGGGCAAGTCCCATTCGTATACATCCTCCGCCCCACCGTCACCGTTGTCCTCCAGGATTACCGATTGCATGGCTCACCGCAGAGACGCGGAGAACGCAGAGAAGACCTGTAGCGCGGAGGAATAAAAGGAAAATGCCAAGAGATCAGATTTTTACAAAGAGTAAAAGAGGGAAAGAGTAATAGTCTAATCTCGGCATGGCAGCCCTCCCGCGCAACTTTTTTCTCTTTTACTCTTTGTAAAACAACTGCCTCGTTGTCTCCGTGGTGAAAATAGAAGCAACTCCCAGTCCCCGAGATCGCGGATAAGCGATTGGATTTTTTACCCACTGGCTGCATATAGATCAGGAGCGTAATTCCTGCAGGGGCGTGATTCCCGCCCTAGGCTGGCAAGTATCACGCTTACCACGCGCGGGGCGTGACCCGCCAAACGGGTCGGATGCCTGGATTGACACGCCGTCGGAGATGTCCTAGAATACATCCCTCAAGTGCGGAAGTGGCGGAACCGGCAGACGCGCTGCGTTCAGGGCGCAGTCCTGGCAACGGGGTGGGGGTTCGAATCCCCCCTTCCGCACCATAACTACGGCTCAAAGTGTAAGGTTCAAAGCACAAAGGGGATGAGTGCGATACTACGGCTCAAAGTGTAAGGCGAAAAGCACAATGCCAACGAGTGCAGAAGACAGGAATTAGGGAAACGGGATAAGTGGCATAGGCAAAGCGACGGGCATTATGGCGCACTATGAACAGTGCGCTATTTTTTTGTCCACAGTGATGTGATCTCGATCATTAGAAGTGGCACAGAGGCACGACGACAGGCCCGCGTGATCGCACTGAGGTACGGCTTGATCGCGGGGTCGTCTTTCAATGGGCCATGATAGAAATGCACCGCCAGGCAGTCTATACCCTCAAGATATCCCGTCATCTGCGGAATCAGGCCAGGAATCTCGGAAGGCTTGAGAAGATGGTCATAATAAGGGATCTTCTGCCAGGGACCGATAAGGCCGAATTCGCCTGAGAGAATGGAAAATAGCGCGCCCTCCTCTCTGCTCGTTTGGTGCACGGCCTGGATCCTCGATGAAACGTAACGCCTGATTGCAGGCAGCAACGCTTCATCTTTCCGCTTCGCGGAGGAACAGTAGGTGCAAAACAAAACAGTCTTCTTCTTTGAAGACGATTTCATAACCCCTCCCGGTTATTTCTATCTCCATACATAATTGTACGCATGATAGATTTAGTAGCAAGTCCTTTCTTTGCGTGATCTATCTCCACGACACCCTGCCAGCTGTGCTCTTTCCCGTAACGTCAATCCCCCCCAAAATAGTCGTTCCCAGAAGCTGATAGCAAAGGTCGGGCCAAGCAGCCGGGCGCACCGGCGGTGGGTCGATGCCTACACTCCCCCTGGGGGGCTGGGCGATAATCTGACATTCTTTTTGCATTTCCATGACAATCTCCGGCTGGGGAGATGAGAGCATCCACCGAAAGAATAGGGCAATCTTATGATATACGGCGGGCCGTAGGTGATCACCTCGACCGGAGATAAAAATTCCATAGTCGGGCTGAAGGAGGTGAAAAGCTTCACCCAGGATTACATCACCACGGTGCGCCCAGTGGTCAGAATCCCTTTATCCATAATGGGGGAGACAATCACCTTCTATGCAGTCGTAGTTGATACAGGCAGGATACCACCGGTGAGAAACCTCTCGGAGCTCACTCCAGATACCCCTTACGTGATTATGCTGGATAAGAAAACGACGGTCGTAAAGCTAAAAGGGATGGACACATCCGATAAAACTGCGCTAACACGTTGGGGCAAAAAGAGTCATGTATACTGAACCATAGCGCCAACATCCATTTTATATGGATGGAAAATGGATGATTGCAAAAACTCAGGGTTTGTCGGATAATTTTATTACCTAAGCGAGGAATTTGTTAATTCCAGGCGATGCGAGACTCCCCTTGATCAGGAAAACAAGAACTGGACAAATGATTTAGCGTCGCTTCGGTCGCTGGCTATCTCAAAACGGATAATTTTAACTCATCGGACGGTGCGAGAGGCGCACCTTGCAGGGGCTGTGCTGAAAGCGTTCCTTTGAAGGCTGGTGGGCTGAGATGGAGCGTGAGTAAGTATGCCCCTTTTTTGCTGACTGCTATAGGAGAACAGTTCAAATGAAAACAGCCATGATTTTACGCATCGCACTTTTGCTTTCTATTCCCAGTTTGCTTTTTGCCGGAGCGGATAGAGTAGAAAAGTTGATCTCCCAATTAAAAGATGAGCGCGTATCTATTCATGCTCGTCGCTCGGCAGCGTTCAATCTAGGTCAACTTCGCGATGAACGCGCGGTAGAGCCCCTTATCGCCGTGTTACAGGACAAAGATCGTACTTTAAATAGGTTTGCGGCACGATCGTTGGGCGATATAGGGGACAGACGCGCTGTAGAACCTCTTATCGCTGTGTTGCAGAACAAAGATGATAATTTAAGCATGTGGGCGACGGAATCGTTGGGCAAGATAGGGGACAGACGCGCCGTAGAGCCCCTTATTAAAGCCGTTGAAGGTAAACCCCCTAGTGGAACTAATAGAGAAAAAGCGATAAGAGCGCTCGGGAAAATCGGCGACAGCCGCGCAATTCCCCCTTTGGTTCGCTTGCTCGAGAGTGAAAGTTTGCTTGAGCGGGAGGCGGCAACAGAGGTTTTGGAGACGTTGGTATCGCAAAGAGAAGACAGGGGCGATGCCGCGATACGCATATGTATCGGGGACTTTATTGACAAGACTGAGGAGAAGTTCATTATAAGAAAAAGCAGGGGTATTCATGACTTATCTCATGGGCCGGACAAGCTATTTCTAAACTTACTTAAACTGAATTTAATGTGCGAGGGTTATGAAGTGTATTTTACGGAGGATGCAACGGACAATTGTGACATAGAGATGCGCGGCACGTTTGAAGTGAAGACACGAAAAAAAGAGCCGATGTTCGAGTGGCTAGAAACTGCCTTGGGAGCGGGAAAGCACATACCGCGCTTTTGGGGATATATGGATATGGAGGTGACTATAGATTATCGCGTGGGCGGCGCTGTAGATCGAAAAACATACAACAAATCATTGAAAAGAAAGTACACGGCGACGCACACGGAAGATTTTCCACCAGTACTATCCAAGATAGGTCCTCCGCCAGTGCTATCCAAATACAATTGGAGGGTTAATTCCGCGCAACTGCTATCCCAGAAAATTATTCCTAAAATAGAAAATCAAGTGAGGCGATACTCAAAGAAAAGGTAGTATCCGTTGGTTTCGCTGCCGGTAATTCAAATTAAGGAGACATTGGTTATGGGCAAGAATATGCAATCGCTTTTCCGGGGACTGCTGTTGGTGGTTTCACTGGGCATGCCGGTGAAAGACGTGTCGGCCGCCAGCATTTGTGAAAAGTGGGATAGCGCGGCGCCAAATACCGTAATAACTAGTTGTAACCCTTGCTCAATGTGTGGAAACGCGCTTTATTACGATTCGGACCTGTCTCAAGGATGGGAATGCCGCGCATTTATGGGGTGTGGCGGTCCTGGCGGTTCTCCCTATGATCCCGTTCAGGTGTCTATAACCAACGATCGTGAATTGTACCTTAAAGCATGCTCGGAAAGCGAGGCAATGGCCGTCTATCCGGCTGTTGCGGGCGATGCAAACTTTGAGTTCAGTAAAAGTCTCAAGTTCTCGGTACATGTCAAGTGGGACCATACGCATTGGACCTATGTGTTTGTGCCTGGAGTGGGTGAATTCGAGATACTAGGGAGCATGGTATGCAATGAGATGCATCTGTTCTTAAAAGGAAGAGATACAACCACTTCTCAGGATCAGATCTATCATGTGATTTATTATATTGGATATCACAATGAGGGAACCGCCGGACCGCCTGATGCCGAGCCGCCCAGCGAAGAAAATTGCTATCACAAGACCTTGACCGATACGCCGTCTCTGACAGGAGACGTAACCATAACTCACGATGTGTACGCTGATCTGCATGAATGGCACCCGAACGTGGAATGGCAGGGGTTAGATGCTTCGGCCAGTAGTATTTATGGCCGCGGCATCAGATTTGACTCGTCATCCGTAACGTATACCAATTACATCGAACCTTGGCCTGACGAGTGGAATGATCTCGATAATCGCGAGCTGTGGGTGGATGATATTAAGCTGTGGACGGATTTAACCGGTCAGGTGATGTTTCAGGACGGCACCCCTATTTGGGGCGCCAAGGTGACGCTGGTTGACGGCGACAAGAACGAGGTGGCAAGCGGCACCACCCAAGAAGACGGTTCTTACACTATAGCATTCGACGAAATTCAAGAGGAGGGCGATTACTATCTCAAAGCGGAGACACAGGATAGCCTGGCCTCACAAGTAGTAGAACAAGGTGTGTCTTCCACCGGGGAAGCGGTCAATTGGTACACGGATGGCCAAGCGCCGCCTCATGACTGGGAGCAATATCACGATCCCTTGTCCACCCCGGACATAACGCTCATTAACGTTGCAGGGGACCGCTATGATGTAGGGGGAGGAGACGCGGAGCAGGATTACGAAGATGGTAAAGTTAACATAATTTTCCCACTCCCCATAGTATGGGTTCACGGCTTCAATATCCTCGGCTGGGGAGGGAATCCGTATTCGTTTCGCGACAGTATAACGTTTTTCTCCGATCCGGATCCGGCGACAAGAAGCGTGGTGGATTGCGCTCTTTCCTACGTCGTGAGCACCATGAACACGGCGTACCTCGGATGTATATCCAATGCTGCAAAAATGGAAGCTTACATGGATTCCATTTATGATGAGGGCATGAATGAAATCGTTTCCGGCGGCGTTCGCCCCGCGTTTAACCTAATCGGCCACAGCATGGGCGCTCCCATCTCCCGGATATGGGAGTGCGAATATAACAAGGGAACCGAGCACGGGGCTGTCGAGAACTACCTCAGCGTATCGGGCATACACGGCGGCAATTACGCCGCGTCGGATTTACACAACCCCGGGATAAATATTATTGCAGCGCTCGGGACCGGGAATGCAGCCCTGGATTGCGCGGTGAGCCGGCTATATACGTACAACAACTTGTACTCCGCTCCGCATGGGAACCTGCTATTTGCATGGGGTATCGGAGCCCCCGTGGGGAGATTGCTGACGCTGGGGACGTTTGAATTGGAGCCGAACGACGGAGTGAACAATGCCCCCTCCGCCGCCTCGCAGAACGGGCCCTACAAGGGCGCGTGGTACGGGACCCTTTGGAATCGAGGTTATCACCGCGATCGGAACATAGATATGAGGCAGACAAAGTGGGGCCGGAAAGCCCGCGCGGATGGCCAGGGAAAGGCATGGGTCAATTTCAGCAATCCCTCAAACCCCTGTTATGGGGTATCCGAGGGAGACACCCACTCCGCGATGGCAACCGATAGGAGCGCTTGTGCGAGCTATGCCGCATGGCTTGGGTTCGCCGCCGATCCCTCTATCCCTGTAGCGTATAACAGTAATCCGGGCGCCGAACCGGCGCCCACGCCGTGCCTCGACGCCGGTTTTTCGAGGTGGGATGATGCGCACCATGTACCGATGGGGGGAACCGAGCATGCGCTGGGCGAGTCGGTGGAGGGGGAGGAAGAGGAACTGGTATATTCGGCGACCGCTACCGCGCATCCGTCCGACCTTCTGGAGTACACGTTGCCTATCGATAGCTGCTCGCGGGCCGACTTCACCATTGCCTGGAATTATGACTGCCAGTTGGGTTCCACTCTTCGCAACCCCCTTGGGACCGTAATCAATCCAGAGCTTGCCCAAAACGATCCGAACATCGACTACTTTTCTTCCGACTACGGTGAGGATTCGCTCCCCTATCGTCGTTATGTGATTCAAACGCCGATGGTCGGCACGTGGACGATGGTCATAGCCGCAGGGAGCGGCGTGCCCGCTGAAGGGGTTCAATTCGCCGGAGACGCAAAGGTCCTGACGAATCTCGCGATTCTGCACAAGGCATCTCCCGCATCGATTTCACCCGGCGGGGGGACCGTCATCAGCGGGGAGGTGGCGCGATGGGTCAGCGGGGGGCAACCAAATGTCCTCACGGGTATAAATATGGCAGCGGCGATCAGGAAGCCCGACGGGAGCACTGTAGCGGCGACACTTTATGACGACGGCCAGCACCAGGATCAGGCGGCCAACGATGGCATCTACGGCGCGCAGTTTGACAGCACCAGTATCCCCGGCGAGTATAATGTGACACTCACCGCATCCGGGCAAAACGATTTGTCCGAGGACTTCCGACGCATAGGGACTGAGGGCTTCAAGGTCGCGTCGGGGGCAGCGACCTTTACCGGTTCAGTAACCGACACGGCAGTGGATACCAACGGGAATGGGCGATACGATGAATTGAGGGTGGCGGTCGGCGTCCAGGTTAACACCGCCGGCACGTTTGTCGCGTCGGCGAGTCTCGAGGATGGAGAGCGGACTATTATTATCGACGGGGCGGTTAAAGAGGCGGCGTTGGAGACAGGCGTTCATTCCATTGAACTTGTCTTCGAAGGCAAGAGGATCGGGGATAGCCTGAAAAATGGACCATATAAGGTCACGAATCTTGACTTGCAGGAGGTCGTGGAAGTAACTGTCCCCGGCTATGAGGAAACGGACAGGCAACTGAGGGACTGTGCCGAGGATGCCGGGCCCTATCCCACATCGAGCTACGTATTTCAGGGCTTTGAATGCACAGATAAAGACGGTGACTCTATGGGCGACTATTGGGAACTAAAGTACGGCCTCGATCCGCTCAGGGATGATGCACAGGAAGACCCGGACGAAGATGGTTACACGAACCTTGAAGAATATCTGAACGGCACGGATCCACATGTTCCCGATGAACCGACGGTGACCCCAACGGTCACGGCAACCCCGACGACCACGTCTACACCAACACCTACCCGCACACCCACTCCTTTTCCTAGCTGGCCGATGTTCCAGTACAATGCGAGACACGTCGGCAAGAGTCCATACAACGGGCCTCTCGCCGGCGTTTTGCACTGGAGTTATCATTTCAGCGGGGGGCATGTCCAGGTGGCGCCATCGATAGGTTCGGACGGGAGGATATACACGGCGGAAGGCGGTGCTGACAATCCGCAATGGTGCGAATGGCATCACATATATTGCATGAATACGAACGGCTCGATGGCCTGGAGCTATGCATCAGCGGCATGGAGTTATTGGGCTTATTGGGGAGAGATGGCGTATGACTGTTCCTTCATCGATTCACAACCGGCGCTCGACGGTCAGTGCAACGTGTACTATGGTGAATGCGCGGGGGGGGCGCACAGCAGATTCTACTCGCTCTCTTCGAGAGGCGTTCTCAGGTGGAGTTATAG
>CAYWRA010000007.1:33630-46267 GCA_964460305.1 uncultured bacterium | reverse complement strand
TAGTGGCAACGGCGGCGTAAAATACGTCACCGAACTTATGACCCAGAGCACTAAGGAGGCAGCTTGGTATGGTTCAGCCGTGTAAGATGGCTGAAGATAGATGTTGGATGACAAGAAATTCGCGGGGCGGATTTACAAAAATATTCTTAGTCAATAGTCGAGGTCTGACCCTGAATCACTTGGGACTGAATCGACCCTGAATCACTTGACCCTGAATCACTCGGGAAAGCGGGGGATAACATATTTTGTAGGGGCCGGATTTATCCGGCCTGCGGTGGTAAAGGATGGACGTGATGAATCGCGCCCCTACGGATAGTGCGCAAGAAGATTTATCATGGGTAAATACAAATACATTGGCAAACGAGTCCCCAGGATTGACGCGAGGGCGAAGGTGGATGGGAGCTTGAAGTATCCATCCGACTTTTACGCGAAAGACATGATCTGGGGGAGGGTGCTAAGGGCCAAGCACCCGCACGCGAAGATAAAATCCATCGATGTATCCGCGGCAAAGAGACTGCCCGGTGTGGTGGCGGTTTTGACGCACGAAGACGTGGACGGCGCCAACCGCTTCGGGATCGAACGGCAGGACCAGCCGGTGCTCTGCGACGATCGCGTACGCTATGTGGGGGACGCGGTGGCGCTGGTCGGTGCGGAGAGGAAGGATGTCGCCGAGGAGGCCCTTAAACTCATCAAGGTCGATTACGAGATCCTGCCGCTGCTCGACGACCCGAGGCAAGCCCTTGAGGCGGATTCGATAAAACTGCACGAGGGCGGTAACGTCGTCCATGAGCTCCACTTCACCCGCGGCAATATTGCGTCCGGATTCGCGGGCGCCGACGTCATCGTCGAAAACACCTATAAAACGCAGATGATGGATCATGCGTTCCTCGAGTGCGAAGCTGGGTTCGCGCAGATCGAGAAAGACGGCGCCCTAGTCGTCCAATCCTGCGGCCAGTACGCATTCAGGGACGTTACGCAAATAGCGAGGGCGCTTAACTATCCCTCCGAGAAGATCCGGATGATCGAGCCGTTCACCGGCGGAGCGTTCGGGGGCAAGGATGAGGTGACCGTCCAGATACTCCTCGCCCTCCTCGCGCTGAAGACGAAGAGGCCGTGCAAGATCTGGCTGAGCCGTGAAGAACATTTCATCTCCTGCACGCATCGCCACCCCCTCGAGATACGCATGAAGACGGGAGCGACGTCGGAAGGGAAGCTCATCGCACATGAGATGTGGGCGCTCCAAGACGGCGGGGCCTACGCGTCGCTTAGCGGCCCGGTCCTTTGTCTCGTGATCGAGCACTCCTGCGGCCCATACATGATCCCGAACCTCAAGGTGGACGGTTGGGCGGTGTATACCAACAATGGGATGAGCGGCGCGTTCAGGGGATTCGGCGCTACGCAGGCCCATGTCGCCATGGAATCGCAGATGAACGTCCTTGCTGAGAGGCTTGGAATGGATCCCCTGGCATTCAGGGCGAAGAACGTCATCCGGCGTGGCGACACGTTCGGAATAGGCCAGCCGATGGTCATGGCGTTCGCCGTGGACGAGACCATTGAGAAGGCCATGCGGCATCCGATCTGGAAAGAGAGAGCGCGCATCAAGAGGGAGATCGAGGACGGGAGCGCGGGGGACCGGTGGAAGAAGAGGGGGATCGGGGTCGCCTGTTGTTTCCAGGGGAGCGGGCTTGGGAAGGGTTTGCCGGACTACGCGGCGACCACCATGGAGCTTAACAGGGACGGATCTATCAACCTTTTCCAGGGGACGATCGAGATAGGGCAGGGTAGCTACACGGGAATTTTGCAGATTGCGGCGGAGATTCTCGACATTCCGATGGAGAAGATCAGTTTTATCGGTGGCGATACCGGGAGGACGCTCGATTCGGGTACGACCACAGCTTCCCGCGTCATGTATGCCAGCGGCGAGGCTACGCTGCGTGCGGCGTGTGAGATGGCCGGGATGCTGAAACGTGAAGGGGCGAGAATGATGGGCCTTTCTCCCGATTCGCTTGAGATCAGGGATGGGACGGTCGTCAGTGCGGACGGGAAGTCCTCGGTTTCTTATCGGGAGATCGGGGCGGCGCTGAAGGAACCGCTCAGGGCTGAGGGGGTGTTCAACATTCCTGTCGCCGACAGGGAGTTCTCCATGGGGTTGCCGCACCTCGTCTTCTGCTCCAACACGCAGATAGTCGTGGTTGACGTGGATACGCTCACCGGCGTGGTGGAGGTGAAGAAGGCGGCGGCGTTCCCGGACTGCGGCACGGTCATTAATCCCATCAACGTGGAGGGACAGAGTGAGGGCGGCATCGTTATGGGAATCGGTTATGCGCTCTATGAGGAGAACGTGATCGAGAAAGGGCATTTCAAAAATACCGGTTTCTCCACCTACATCATACCTTCGTCATGGGAGGCGCCGGAGATGGAGACGCACCCGGTGGAGGTGCCGGAGGAGACCGGGCCGTTCGGGGCGCGAAGTGTAGCGGAGGTCGTGACCACGCCGACAGCCCCTGCCATCCTCAATGCGATATATGACGCGATAGGCGTGAGGTTCCTGGAGCTTCCCGTGACGCCGGAGAAGATCATCGCCGGACTGGCGAAGAAGAAGCAAGATTGATTTTCCCCACGGAGACACACCCCGAGGGGGTCCCTTCGGGAGAGAGCACAGAGAAATTAACAGAGAAAGAGTTGTTTGCCGCGGATTCACGCGGACAAACGCGGATTGTAGTTAATTTGTTCTCACAAAGAGTAAAAGGGAACAAGAAGCGAGAGAAGAGTTATTGGATGGTGCTCACCCCCACCCATCCCCCCCTCTGAGGGGGAGGGTTAAGGAGGGGGGAGACGTTTGTTTCGTATCCCTCTCTTCTCTCTTTTACTCTTTGTAAAACCGGATTGATAGAGTGTTAGATGATCAAAGTGCGATTCGCCGTCAACGGTAGAAGCGTCGAGTTGGAGACCTCTCCGACCCGGACGCTCCTCGACGTCCTCCGTGAGGACCTCGGACTTACTGGTACGAAGGAGGGGTGCGGTAAGGGGGAGTGCGGGGCGTGCACCGTTATTATGGACGGCAAGGCGGTCACGTCGTGCCTGGTGATTGCGGCCAGGCTAGATGGGGCGAACGTGCTCACGGTGGAGGGGTTGGCCGCCGACCGGATCGGCAAGGCGCTTCAGGACGCGTTTGTGGAGACAGGCGCCGTCCAGTGCGGCTACTGTATCCCCGGCTTCCTTATTTCGGCGAGGGCCCTCCTGGAAGATAACGCTCGCCCCACGATCGAGGAGATCAAAGAGGGGCTTTCCGGGAATTTATGCCGCTGCACGGGCTACGTGAAGATTTTTGAGGCGGTAGAGCTTGCCGCCAAGAGGCTGTCGTCATGAGGGACATTAGGACTTATTCGCCGGAGTCTTTGCCGGCGGCACTCGACATCCTCTCCCACGAGGGGGAGGGTGTGAAGGTGATCTCTGGGGGAACGGATGTCATTATCCAGGTCCTCGAAGGAAAAAAGGAGCCCCGCGCCCTGCTCGATCTAAATCGCCTTAACGGGCTGAGATACATTCGTGAAGAGAACGGTTTGATCAAGATAGGCCCCCTCGCCACGCACAGAGAGATCGAACGCTCCCCGATCATAAGGGAATGCGCCGCCGCTCTCTCTGAGGCGGCGTTCATCGTCGGATCCCCGCAGATCAAGAACCTCGGCACGATCGGCGGCAACGTAGCGAATGCTTCACCGGTCGCCGATTCCGTCCCGGCGCTGATGGTCCTCGACGCGGTGTTGACCTTGAGCTCGCGCTCGGGGGAGCGTCATGCGCCCATTAGAGACTTCGCCGTGGGGCCGGGGAAATCCGTTCTCCGGACGGACGAGCTCATCACCGTCATATCGTTTGCGAAGCCCGGCGCGGATGAGATCAGCTTCTACGAGAGGCTCGGCCAGAGGCGACTGCTCTCCATTTCGAAGGTGGGAGTCGCGTTCAAGGCCAGGGTGCGCGGCGGGATCATGTCGAAGGTCGCGATAGCCCTTGGCGCGGTCGCCCCCAAGGTGATTATGGCGCAGCGCGCCGCCGCGTATCTGGAGGGGAAGGCATATTCGGAAAAGGTCGCCGAGGAGGCCGGGCGCATCGCTGAGGGAGAATCCACGGCGATCACGGACATTCGGTCCACGGCGGATTACCGCGACAAGATGGTCGGCGCGCTGCTGATGAGGGGACTTGCCCGCGTTATGGCTCGCCGTAATGATTAGTTCCTCGTTTATAGTTTTCAGAAACCTCAACTAAGAAAGGAGAAAGAATGACCAGGTCGAAGTTATCGTTAAAGACGGATCCGGACAATGTGTTGCTCACCGAGGCCCAGCTTGAAAGTGAAATAGAGAAGTGCGAGCACTGCGCCGAGATGCCATGCACAAAGGCATGCCCCTGCGATTGCTCACCGTTTGATTTCATCATGGCCGCCAGGGTGGGGAACCCGTCCGACATCAGGCGGGCAGCCGCGCTGATCCTGAGCCAGAACCCCTTGGGCGGAATCTGCGGGATGGTTTGCCCGGACTGGCATTGTATGAAGGCATGCGTGCATGAGAGGTTCGACAGCCCCGTGAATATCCCGGCGGTCCAGGCGACCGTCATCGCCAGGGCGAAGGCGATGGGGGTGATGCCGAAGTTCGAGCGCGCCCCCCTCAACGGGAAGAGGGTGGCGGTCATCGGCGCCGGCCCTGCGGGGCTTGGCGCGGCTATCGTACTAGCCCAGAAGGGGTACGCGGTGGATATCTTTGAGAGCGAACGCCAGGCCGGGGGAATGTGCTCGTGCATACCGGGGTGCCGCCTGCCGAAGGCGGTATTGGAAGGGGATCTCAAGTTCGTATTCTCGATGGAGAATATAAAGCTGCGCGCCGGTAAGAAGATCGACGATCCGGAGAAACTGTTTTCCAAGGGATACGATGCGGTGGTGGTGGCGACGGGACTCTGGGCGCCCGTCGGGATGGGAATACCGAACGAGGATAAAACGATCTTCGGCCTCGATTATCTTAAGAAGCCTGAAAGATATCGGTTGAAAGGCAACGTGGCGGTGATCGGCGGAGGGGCGAGCGCGCTTGACTGTGCGGTGACGGCGAAGCGGCTGGGGGCGAGGAGGGTTGAGATGTTCGCTCTCGAGAGTATCGGCGAGATGCCGCTTACCGCGAGGGAGCGGCGGGAGCTGCTCGGCCACGGCATCGAAGTGAGCGGCCGCACGCGCGTGAAGGAGATAAAGTCTAAGGGGAAAAAGATCGCCGGTCTCTCTACTGTCAGGGTTATGCTTCCGCCGGGGAAGAAATTCAGCCTCAAGGATCTCAAGGAGGTGCACGGGAGCGAACAGGAGCGTGAGGATATCGAGGGCGTGATCGTCGCCATCGGCGCAAAGCCGGGGATGAAACTGGTCAAGCATCGCGCGATATTCTATGCCGGCGACGCGGTCAACGGCCCGTCCACGGTCGTCGAGGCGACGGCGGCGGGCAAGAACGCAGCTTTGGGGGTCGACTGTGCCCTCATGGGCGGTAAAAAACCGAGGGTCGAAAAACCCACCAAGAGCGTCGTCACCGTTCCAGGCTACGAGTTCGAGCCGGTATCGCTTGAGACGGATTTCTTCGGCAGGAAAATAAGCTGCCCATTCCTGCTGTCGGCATCGCCCGCGACGGACGGATTCGAACAGGTGAAGGCCGGATACGATGCGGGATGGCCGGGGGCGATTTTGAAGACGGCGTTCGACAACCTCCCGATCCACATCCCCGCCGAGTACATGAACTGCTTCACCGAGAAGACCTGGGGCAATTGCGATAACGTTTCCGAGCACACGCTCGACCGGGTCTGCGCGGAGATCAAGAAGTTAATCAAGATATACCCCGACAGGCTCACCGGCGCATCCACGGGTGGAACGGTGACGGGGAACGACGCAGCCGATAGAAACTCCTGGCAGAGCAACACGAGAAAGCTGGAAAAGGCCGGCGCGCTCTTCATCGAGTACAGCCTCTCCTGCCCGCAGGGGGGAGAGGGGGCGGAGGGTGACATCGTATCGCAGAACGCGGCCCTCACGGCGAAGATCATCGACTGGGTGATGGAGGCCGGCTCACCGGAGATCCCCAAGCTGTTCAAGCTCACCAGCGCCGTTACCGATATCAAGGTAATCCTGCGCGCCGTGAAGAAGGTCTTCGAAAAGTATCCCGATAAGAAAGCGGGCGTCACGCTGGCGAACACGTTCCCCACACTCGCCTTCAAGCAGGGAGAGAAGAAGGGGTGGGAGGAAGGAATTGTCGTCGGCATGAGCGGCGATGGCGTCACGCCGATCAGCTACCTCTGCCTTGCCAGCGCGGGCGGCATGGACGTCTGCATCTCGGGGAACGCCGGCCCCATGGATTACAAGGCCGCGGCCGATTTCCTGGCGCTTGGCACCGGCACGGTCCAGTTCTGCACCATCGTGGAGAAATACGGATACGGAATCATTAACGATCTCCGCTCCGGATTGAGCCACCTCATGGAGGACCGGGGGATACGGTCGGTCTCGGAGCTTGTCGGGAGAGCGCAGCCGAAGCCGATCAGGGATTTCATGGCATTGCCGGCTGAGAAAAAGATCTCCGAAGCGAACCCCGATCTCTGCGTGAGCTGCGGCAACTGCACCCGCTGTCCGTACATGGCGATCGCCCTTGATAAGGATAAGCACCCGATCACCGACCCGGGAAAGTGTGTCGGCTGCAGCCTCTGCGCGCTCCAGTGTTTTGTGAACGCCATATCGCTGAGGAAGCGCACGCCCGAAGAGAAGAAGGCAGGGAAGTAGGCTGGGGAATGTTGTAGCACACACCGTAGAGCACCCTTCCCCAACGGGGTCCCTTTGGGAAAGGGTACATGTTTGTGGATAAGTTCATAATTAACTATTACGGAGGGAGTTATGGTTTCTAAAACAAAGGATCTGTTAATCGGCAACGGAATAGTCATCACCCTCGGCGAAAATAACAAGGTCATACATGACGGAGCGGTATGGATTAAGGGGGACGTCATAGAGGGGGTGGGGAAGACGGCGGCGCTGAAGAAGAAGGCGGTTGGGGCGACGTACATCGACGCCGGCGGAAGGGTCATTATGCCGGGGATGATCAACGCTCACATGCATCTCTATTCGACCTTCGCCCGCGGGTTATCGCCCAAGCAGCCGCCACCGGCGAATTTCGTCCAGATCCTCGAGCGCCTCTGGTGGCCGCTCGACAAGGCATTGGGTAGGGAGGATCTTTACTATAGCGCGCTCATTCCGCTCATCGATTGCATACGGAGCGGAACCACCACCATCATCGACCACCACGAGAGCCAGGGGTGTCAGGAAGGCTGCCTCGACCCGATCGAGGACGCCCTGCGTGAGACCGGTGTGCGAGGTTGCCTCAGCCTCGGGTCCTCCGACCGTTACGGGAAGGGGAAGGAGGGGATCGCGGAGAACGTCCGTTTTATCAAAAAAATACAGGCGGCGCAAAAGAAGGGGAATGACATGGTCTCCGCCATGTTCGGACTTCACGCCCTCTTTACGGTGAATGAGGAGACGCTTGTGGAATCCGTCGCCGCGGCGAACGATCTCGGCGTCGGCATCCACGTCCACGTGGCGGAGGATGCCGCCGACCAGGCGGTCAATGAGAAGAAGTACTGCCAGCGCGTGGTGCGCCGTTTGAACAGGGCGGGAGGCCTCGGCCCGAAATCGCTCGCCATCCACTGCGTGCACGTGAACCCCGCGGAGATGGATATGTTGCGCAGCACGGACACCCCCGTGGTGCACAATCCGCAGTCCAACATGAACAATGCGGTGGGGGTGGCGCCGGTCATGAAGATGCTCGCTAAAGGCGTGCTCGTCGGTCTCGGGACTGACGGCATGACCGCAAACATGCGCGATGAGGTCCGGGTTGCGAACATTCTCCACAAGCTTGCCGCAAGGGATCCGCGCGTCTTCTTCGTCGAGTCGTGCGGCCTCCTTCTCAGGAACAATGCGGCGATCGCGCGCCGGCACTTCGCGAAGCCGGTGGGCTCGCTCTCGAAAGGGGCGTATGCCGATCTGATCGTTCTTGACTACGTTCCGCCAACCCCGCTTGATGAGGGTACCTTCCTCGGCCATTTCCTCTTCGGCCTCTGCGGGGCGAGAGTGGACACGACGATCGTGAACGGGAAGATCCTCATGCGCGGTGGCGAGCTGCTTACCGTGGACGAGGAGAAGATCTGCGCGAAGTCCCGCACCCTCGCCAAGGCGTTCTGGCGCCGGTTTTGAGTTAACTTGTCTCCCTTCTGGAGAGCGCCTTAGCCTGGAACGAAGAATAGAAAACCGCGCCCCGTCCCAACGGGATCCCTTCGGGACGGGGCGGGGGATGAACGCAATTGGGTTGGAATCCAGAATGCAGCATTCAGAATCCGGAAGATAGAGCCCAGGAGTCAGTATTCCGGATTCTGGCTTCTATGTGTTTTATCATTTGTCATTCTCAGTATTGGGATTTGGGATTTGGGGTTTGGGATTTTCCCATGGGATTTGGGATTTTACATGAACATCTATCTCGCGGCGATTATAGTCATTCTCGTAGGCGGCTATCTGCTCGACTTGGCCGCCGACCTCCTGAACCTCCGGCACCTCAAGGCCGAGCTGCCGGATGAATTCAAGGACGTGTACGATCCGTCAAAATATGGGAAATCGCAGGCTTATCTCAGGGAGAATACGACGCTTTCGCTTCTGAGCGGCGGATTGGCGACCGTACTCACAATAGGGTTCATCCTGGCCGGCGGTTTCAATTTTATCGATCGCCTTGCCAGGGGTTTCGGTTTCGGCCAGATTCCGACGGGTCTTATGTTCGCCGGTGGGGTGATGCTCCTGTCTCAGCTGTGCCACATCCCGTTTGACGCCTACCACACTTTTGTCATTGAGGAGAAATTCGGGTTCAACAAAACTACTCGCAGGACTTTCATCACGGACACCATTAAAAAGTGGCTTCTCAGCGCCCTCCTGGGAGGCATTCTCTTCTCGGCGGTGATATGGATCTTCTCCGCCGCCGGGGAGCTGGCGTGGCTCTTCTGCTGGGCTGCTATCGCGCTATTTCAGCTCTTCTTCATTTTTATAGCCCCTGCGGTCATCATGCCCATTTTCAACAAATTCACGCCGCTTGAGGATGGGGGACTTAAAACCGCCATCGAGGACTATGCCGGGTCGCAGGGCTTCAAAATGAGAGGTGTGTTTACGATGGATGCCTCCAAGAGGTCCGGCAAATCAAACGCCTTCTTCGCCGGTCTTGGGAGGTTCCGAAGAATCGTGTTGTTCGACACGCTTATCCAAAAACATACGGTGGATGAGCTGGTTTCCGTCCTCGCGCATGAGATGGGTCATTACAAAAGGGGGCACATTCTCAAGTCCACCCTCCTCATGATACTGACGACGGGGCTTATGTTCTTCGTCCTTTCCCTGTTCATAAACAACAGGGGGCTTTTTGAGGCATTTGGAATGAGCCATGTCTCCATTTATGCGAGCATCTTCTTTTTCGGCTTCCTATTCATTCCGATACAAACGGTGCTCTCCATATTAGGGAACCTCCTTTCGCGGAAACACGAGTATCAAGCCGACGCATACGCCGCGCTGACCTATGGGAGGCCGGAAGCGCTGATTTCAGCCCTGAAGAAATTGAGCGCCGACAATCTCTCAAACCTGACGCCCCACCCGGTCAAGGTTTTCCTGGATTACAGCCATCCCCCCATACTCCAGCGCATCTTCGCCCTGCGGGGCTACCTCCGCCGCATGCCGGCTGAGACGGACGCGATGATCGTCACATGAGCCGGGAGTGGTTCTCGCCACTTGGCGGGGTGTCTCCCTTGCGGATCACGTGCAGTGCGCTATACTATCCATTCCCGGCTTTCGCCGGGCAATCGAAAAAACAAACGAAGGAGTTTTCCATTCCGCCCATCATTAGAACAATCGCGCTTCTCGTCCTGTCGAACGTCTTCATGACCTTTGCCTGGTACGCGCACCTGAGGAATCTCTACGACAAAAAATGGTTTATCGCCGCAATCGCAAGCTGGGGGATCGCGCTTTTCGAATATCTCCTCCAGGTCCCGGCGAACCGCATCGGGTACGAAGTGCTTAACCTCCCCCAACTTAAGATCATCCAGGAGGTCATCACCCTCTCGGTTTTCGTGCCGTTCGCCCTTCTCTACATGAACCAGCCGGTGAAGCTGAACTATGCCTGGGCCGGCCTCTGCCTGTTGGGGGCGGTCTATTTCATATTCCGCGGTTAGGCTCTGCGTAACCGCGGCGCCCTCAGCGTCTCCGCGGTGAAAGCTTTGTCATTGACAATCGCCATCTACGGCGCTATCGTGGGTTAAAAAGCCGTTTTTTGTCCGTCGGGAAGGAGGGATAGGGCTATGTATTTCATAATCATTGCGGTGGTCGTCATATTTTTTGCTGGCGTCCGGATCGTGAGGCCGACGCACCGCGGCCTTATCGAGCGACTCGGGAAATATCACAAGTTTGCCATGCCCGGATTCCATTGGATCATTCCGGGGATCGACCGGATGTATCAGATA
Source organism: uncultured bacterium (assembly GCA_964460305.1). Taxonomy (GTDB): domain Bacteria; phylum Auribacterota; class Tritonobacteria; order UBA1439; family UBA1439; genus JAPLCX01. The sequence continues at coordinate 35,728 of CAYWRA010000007.1, read as the reverse complement.
AACACCACCGAGCAGATGGTCGACGCGCAACCGCAGGAAATCATTACCAACGACAACCTGAACGCTCGCGTGGATGCCCAGGTGTATTTCAAGGTAAAACCCGACGAGGAGAGCGTAAAGAGCTCTCAGTACAACGTGAACAACTACAAGTGGCAGATCGTAAATCTGGCCAGGACCACCTTGAGAAACATCATCGGAACCCTAACCCTCAAATCCGCGAACAGCGAGCGGGGTAAGATCAACGAGGAGCTGCACAAGACGTTATGCGAGGAGACGCACAACTGGGGCATCGACATCGTGAGGACCGAATTGAAGGAGATCGATCCGCCCAAGGACGTGCAGGAGACGATGAACAAGGTGGTGAAGGCGGAGAACGAGAAGATCGCCGCCATAGATTTCGCCACTGCGACGGAGACGGCCGCCGACGGGCAGAAGCGGGCTCAGATCAAGCAGGCTGAGGGTATCAAGCAGGCGAGGATACTCCAGGCCGAGGGGGAAGCGGAGGCCATCAGGCTAGTCAACGAAGCCGCACAGAAATATTTCATCGGGAATGCCCAAATTCTCAGGCAGCTCGAGGCCGTCGAGAAATCGCTCCAAAGCAATGCCAAAGTGGTTCTCCCCTCCGACACGGAGCTCATCAACGTGATCGGGGAACTTGCCGGGGTCGTCCCGCTCAAAAGGGAGCAACGGCAGGAGAAGTAGGCGTTATCGTCGGCGCGGTTCCTTCCACGATTAAATGACATTCTTTTTACAATTCCCTGACAATCTCCGCTCGCCGATATGTGATTATTCAGCAGGAAAATAAGCCGATCTCTGATATGGGCAGGCTGGCCTGGTAGCTGCCGGGGGCGAGATAAAATGACCCTACTGGCAGCGCCAGGCTCGCCCTAACGGTGAGACATCGAAGCGGTCTGGTGTGGAATGTGGCAGGGAGATGTTTCTTGGCCTGCTGAAAGTTGCTGAATAAATCGGTCTAAATTGTGGTATAATCGGTAGCTGAAAAAGGAATATATACTGATGAAGCTGATCAGCAAAGCTTGTTTTCCAGCGGCGCTCATGGCAATCTCCTCCATCTGTGTCGTGTTGTGCTGGATGGGAGCCGTTGTGCCGCGCCCCAGTGTCGGCTCAGACGCCGCTGAATTCAATGTTACGGAAGAGTCCGGGGGCGTGGAAGCGGCGGCTGCATCCTCGGGCGTGCTGACTATTACCACCTATAGCGGGAGCGATGAGGGGCATCTAATTACATTTCCTGATTCGACAACAATGTCGATCGATTGCGCGACCGGTGATATAACTACTAAATCTCATTTCCACTCGGATCATTGTGCTTCTTGCAATTCCGGGCAGTACAATAGAAATAACGTTACGCCCGGGCAGGTCATTTACAGCAAGGATGATGTGACGGTGACCGTCGTTGCCGCCAATGGCAGGGTTATCGGACAGGCATCGGCGGGGAATATAGCATGTGATTCGAACATCGAAAATAAAAATGGCATGGCCCTGTGGGTCAAATATGGAGGATTCGACTATTTAACCGGCGGTGACCTGTATGGTTCCGTCGAAGGCCCTCTGGGTTCTGCGCTTAAGGCAAGAGGCGTACACGTGGACGTTCTTAAGATAAACCATCACGGAACTGACACTAACGGAACCTCCGGCTTGGGTTATCTCCAAGATATCTCGCCCGAGTATGCCACCATCTCTGGCACTGAAACATCCCCCGTAACATCTGACGGCAAGAGTTATAGAGATACCATACCCAATTTAATAGCCGCAGGGGTAAGAACGATCTATTGCGTTCCTGACTATAACCTTCCTACTCCAGTGCCCGCCCAGGTCTACACGGCAAATGGCAACATCACAATCACCACCGATGGCTGCACGTATTCCTTTTCCGGCGGAGATCCGTATTTTTACCACGGCCCCTACGATGTGGATGAATATGCCACCTGTGATGCGCCGCATCTCATCGTGAGCGAGGTGGCCGTATCCGGCGCATACCTGGCTCCCGAGGATCATCGCTGGGTTGAGCTCTACCTTCCTCCGGGCGCTTCATCCGTCGACGTGAGCGGTCTCTATTGGGTGAGCAAGGACCATAAAG
>CAYWRA010000007.1:18624-33530 GCA_964460305.1 uncultured bacterium | reverse complement strand
GAACCGCTTGCGGCGGGGAGTGATTCCCATCGTCCAGGATGTCAATTCCCTGCCGAACGGCTACTCTGGAGCGCTGCTGAATATACTCGTGCCTGGGGGTGTGGAGGGCGACTATCAGGTCATCGGCGGTCTTGTGGATACCGGGGGCAAGGTCAGGGGCCCGTCCAGTGCTTTTGCCAAAGACACCGAGCATTTTATCGTGAGGTAGGGAGCCCTGCCCGCCATCTTCGAGACGACATCATCTTAATCTGAATTATTCACAATATATTTTGAACCTTTTATCCATTGCGTCGTCTAATATAATATGAAGAAATACACGAGTTTAAAACCGGCCTCCCTGGCATTCTTTGCCTTTTTCTGGTCGATTCTCTTTGCCGCACAATTGATTACGTTTCCAGCTTGTTACGGATATGATGGCGCCGATATATCCGTTGGGGATGAGCAGGCGGCGGAGGACTCGAAGGCTTCCGCCGGGGTCATGAAGATTTACGCCATCGATGTCGGACAGGGCGACTCGGCTCTGGTGGTGTTCCCCGACGGCAGCAACATGCTGATAGACTGCGGGCCGAGCGCAAAGAACATCAAAAGCTTGCTCAGCAGGCTCGGAATCGCAAAGATCAACAGGGTAATCCTTACCCATGATGACGGCGACCATACCGGCGGTTATAACTCCCTTAAGAGCGGTGGTTATATAGACAGCTTGACTCAGCGGTTTGACTGGAGCAATACAACCCCAGGCGACGTTTTTTATGATAATGCCGGGGCGACGGTCACGTGTGTAACCTCAGGAGGCTATATTATCGGTGGGGCTTATGTTACCCCTCAGGGTGATAATGACGAGTGCGTTGGGGTTATCGTCAGCTTCAGGGGGTTCGACTATCTTACCTGTGGCGACATCGAATATTGCTGCGGTTATGCCGATGTCGAGGAGCCTCTCGGTCAGGCCCTCAAAGCCAGGGGCGAACAGATCGACGTGTATAAGGTCGACCATCACGGGAGCAGGTATGGTTCCAATCTGAATTTTCTCAAGAACATAATGCCGGAATTTGCGGTAATCATGGTGGGGGATGGAAATGGCTATGGGCACCCCACGCAAGAAACCATTGATCGGTTGAATAATTCGGCCGTACACGTGCAGCGGATATTTCAGACGGAAACGGGAGCCGGCGGCACGGCCGACAACGTCACGGTGGCGAATGGAGAGGTCGTCATCACTACGGATGGCGCCACCTATTCCTTCACCAATGAAGGACCTGAAAGCAATCCATTCGCATACGGTCCGTATAACGTGGATGAATACGTCACCCCGGAGGCGCCGCATCTCATGGTGAGCGAGGTGGCCGTATCCGGAGCATACCTGGCTCCCGAGACCCATCGCTGGGTCGAACTCTACCTCCCTCCCGGCGCTTCATCCGTCGACGTGAGCGGTCTCTATTGGGTGAGCAAGGACCATAAAGGCAGGCTGGCGAAGAACGGCCCGCTCACGATGGAGCCCGGCGACGTCGCGATTGTGCACATGACTGGTGCAGCCGACACCGTCTACATCGACGAAAGTAACGACACCGGCAAGGGGGCGAATAACTGGTGGGACGTTTCGACACACCTGGATGGGAACTACTGGTATACCACTGACGATTGCTTCATGATCTCCAAGGAAGATTCGCTGACGCCGAACCCGATCAATATCTTTGATGCGGTTGTCTGGTCAAACCTGGATAATTCCGCATCGGCAAGCGCCGTGACGGCCGGGAACTTCCTCATCAAGGGCTTCCATTGGGGCGATCCGGTTTCGGGGAGCGGCTCATTCAGCTCCACGGCCGATTCAGCGGGAGTTGGCAGCATCAGCTATGGTTATGCCCAGCGCATCACCACGCTGGACACGGACAGCAAGGCTGACTGGCAAATATCCCAAACCAATTCCCAGGGTACGCCGCCGCCGACACCGACGCCGGTCCAGACGCCGACGCCGCTGCCGATGGTCGATCTGACTCTGAATACCTCGAGCCCATCGGCTGGTGAAACGTTCACGGTGAGCGCGGTGATACAACCCATCACAGGCAGGCCGTTCGACGCATACGCGGTGATCGTCGGCAAGGCGGGGGTATTTTCAATCCAGCCAGGGAACCGCTTGCGGCGGGGAGTGATTCCCATCGTCCAGGATGTCAATTCCCTGCCGGCCAGCTACTCGGGAGTGCTTCTGAACATGCGCGTGCCGCAAGGCGTGGCGGGTGACTACCGGGTCATCGCCGGTCTTGTGGATACCGGGGGCAAGGTCAGGGGACCATCCAGCGCCTTTGCCGGTGACACCGAGAATTTTACGGTGAAGTAGACCGGATTTAGTCCTACTCCCTTTGACCAGCCTTAACTACCAAATACCAAATGACAAATGACAAATGAATTACAAATGACCAAATAACAAAACACAATGGAGCTTTGTCATTTGGTATTTGTCATTTGTCATTAATCAAAACCTGCCTTTATCCCTGCGGCACAATCGGCTATAATTGATAGGTCAGCTACGTTTGCGATTGCGCAAACAAGGAGGGCTTATGAAAAAGTCTCTTGGCGCTAGGACTTTGGTGTATCCCACGCCGGTCTTTATCGTCGGTACGTACGATAAGATGGGGAAACCCAATGTGGCGGCGGTCGCATGGGGAGGGATCTGTTGTTCGAAGCCGCCGTGCGTGGCGATATCCCTCAGGAAGGCGACCTATTCATATGGGAACATCGTCGAACAGGAGGCGTTTACCGTCAACATACCCTCAGCGGATTACGTAAGAGAATCGGACTACTTCGGGATCGCGTCCGGGCGGACTGAGGATAAGTTTGCGCGCGCGGGGCTCACGCCTGTGAGAAGCGACCTGGTAAACGCTCCGTATATAAAAGAGTACCCGGTCGTATTGGAGTGCAGGGTGCTCCATACCATTGAAATCGGCCTGCATACACAGTTCATCGGGGAAATAATGGACGTGAAGGCGGACGAAGAGTGCATCGGTAGGGATGGTCTTCCCGACGTCGAACGTGTACGCCCGTTCATTTTCCTGCCCGAACATCGCCGCTATCGGCTGGTGGGAAAGGATGCGGGGGAGGCATTTTCTGTCGGGAGTGATCTCGCGGGGCGGTAGTACGTGATCTCCGGCCGGTTTCAGGACCCATCTCTTTGCAGCGCATCTTGTTATGGCTACAACCTCATTCGCCTTGCAACCCCGGTGTGCATTTGATACATTTTGCCGGCCAGGTGTCGAGGAAGCTCTCTGCGATGTGCTCTTACGTGAATTCCGGGTGCAAACTCTTGGGAAGACGTCATGTCAGCTAAAATCACGGCGATTCACTATCCGAAGAACAGGAGTGAGCTTTTCTCGCTCCTTAATAAGGGCCGGGGCCGTATTGCTCCAGTGGGCGGCGGCGTATCGTTTTCTTTCTCTACGCCCCCGAAGATCACAGAGCTTGCGAGCCTGAGGTCCCTCGGCATAGACGAAATCATACGCGATCGAAACAGCCTCCGGCTGGGCGCAATGGCTACCGTTGCGCAACTGGCCGCCTCACCCGCCGCACTGCGTTTCAGGAACGGTCTCCTCGCCGCCGCGGCTTCACGGGTCGCCGCAACTCCCAACAGGAATTTGATCACCCTCGGCGGCAATGCCATCCGCCTTTTTATATGGTCCGATCTCCCAACCGTCTATTGCGCGATGGGCGCGCTGTTCAAAGTGAGGGGACCGAAAGGGATGAGAAGGATGCCTTGCGATGAGTTTTACGCGGCCCAGCCTCTCAGCGCTCTCGGGCGCTGCGAGTTTCTGGAGGAGATAATCATTCCAGATGCGGGCCCACGTTCAGGCGGGTCGTTCGATAAATTTTCGGAGACGTCGAACACGTTTGCTTTGGCATCGGCGACGGCATGTGTGACGCTGGCCGGTTCGGGGAAGTGCGCCTCAGCGAGGCTCGTCATCGGGGGACTCCAGTTATTGCCGAGGGTGTCGGGGGAGGCTGCGCGCGTTCTTGAGGGACTCCTCCCATCGCCGGAGCTCATACGGGAGGCGGCCGCGGCGGCGGCAGGCTCACTGAAAGCGGTCAAGGACATAAGGGTCAGCGACGAGTACAAGAGGGGGCTCGCGAGCGCGATCGCCGAGAGAGTGCTGGAAACAGCGTTTCGTAAGGCGGGTGGCAAGCAATGAAGCTTGTATTGAAGATAAACGGTGCGGAGAAAACGGTGGAAGCCATGCCCGGCGAGGTCTTGCTCGACGTGCTCCGGCGTGAGGGGTATAAAGGCGCTAAGTTCGGGTGCGGGCAGGGTTTCTGCGGCGCGTGTACGGTTCTCCTTGACGGCAAGCCGGTTAACTCATGCCTCCTTCTTGTGGGACTCGTGGAGGGCAGGGAGATCACGACGGTCGAGGGCTTGGGAAGCGTTGACAGGCTTCATCCGATACAGGAGGCGTATCTCGATGCAGGGGCCGTTCAGTGCGGATATTGCTCCCCCGGTTTCATACTCGCGACAAAGGCCCTTCTCGATGCGGAACCAGACCCGACGGATACCCAGATAAAAGGGGCGCTTGATGGGAATTATTGCAGGTGCACGGGCTACGTGAAGATACTGGAGGCGGTGAAGCTTGCGGGAAAGAGGATGAGAGAGAAGGGCGGGAAATGAGCGAGGAAGCGAGATTCAACGAGGTGGGGCAGGAGCGGCGCAAGGTGGATGGCATCGGCCTTGTGACGGGGAAGGCGCTCTTCACCGATGATTATGACGTGTCGGGAATGCTCTCCGCGAAGGTGCTCCGCAGCCCCCACGCCCACGCGCGCATCGTTTCTATGGACGTCTCAAAAGCGCGCGCCCTCGAAGGGGTCCGCGCGGTCCTTACGTGGAAAGACGTGCCGCGGGTGATCGTCACCGAGGCCGGCCAGGGTTTCCCCGAACCGTCTCCTTACGACAAGTTTATTCTCGACAACAAGGTGCGCTTCGTGGGCGACGAGGTGGCAATCGTCGCCGCTGAGACCACGGAGATCGCGGAGCGGGCGCTCAAGCTCATCGAGGTCGGGTATGAGCCGCTTCCCCCGATTTTCGACCCGCGCGAGTCGATGAAGCCGGGCGCGCCCGTGCTCCACGACGAACCGGAGTGGTTGATCCCCATCCCCGTCGAAATGGATCCGAAGAAGAATCTCTGCGGACGGGCGGACGTTACCATCGGCGACATGGCAAAGGGGTTCGCCGAGGCGGACCTGGTTTTTGAGAACGGGTACGAGAACCACTACGCCCAGCACGTCGCCAACGAGCCGCACACCACGATCAGCTATCTCGACCCCTCCAACAGGCTTGTGATCGTTTCCTCCACGCAGGTGCCGTTCCACGTCCGCCGGATCGTGGCGCGCGCGCTGGAGCTTCCGATAAAGAGGATCAGGGTCGTCAAGCCGCGTATCGGAGGGGGGTTCGGGTCGAAACAGGATATCGTCACGGAGCCGCTCTGCGCGGCGCTCACCCTGGCTACGGGGAGGCCGGTCAGGCTCCAACTTACCAGGGAGGAGGTATTCACCTCGTCGCGCACCCGGCACCAGACCATCACGAAACTGAAGACCGGGATAAAGAGGGACGGGACGTTGACCGCCATAGAGTTGGAGAGCCTCCAGAACGCCGGGCCGTACGGTACCCATGGGCTCACGGTGCTGACCAACACGGGCTCGAAGATACTGCCGCTCTTCAGGTGCCCCAACGTAAGATTCAACGCCTGGTCAGTCTACACCAACCTGTCGCAGGGCGGCGCCTACCGCGGGTACGGCGGCACGCAGTCGGGGCTCGCGGTCAACATCCAGATGGATGAAATGGCGCGCGCGATCGGAATTGATCCGCCCGACCTCTACCGGAAGCTCCATATCCGGAAAGGGGAAGGCTCTCCGGTGTTTGCGGCGCTGGGGGAAGGCGCCGAAGGGCACCCGATGACGGTCAATTCCTGCGGTTTGGATGAGTGCATCGATATCGTCGTGAGGGAAAGCGGATGGGCCGAAAAGCGGAATAGACCTGGGACGGGGATCGTCCGCCGCGGCCTCGGCATGGCGGTGATGATGCAGGGCTCCTCAATACCTAAAATCGACATGGCCTCATGCTCGATAAAGATGAACGAGGACGGCTCGTTCAACCTTCTCTGCGGCGCGACCGATATCGGGACCGGTTCCGACACGCTGATTGCGAAGATAGCGGCCGAGGTGCTCGGTGTGCGGACGAGCGACATCATTGTTTATTCCTCTGATACCGATCTCACCCCCTTTGACGTCGGGGCTTATGCGTCGAGCACGACGTACCTGTCAGGGATGGCGGCTAAAAAGTGCGCTGAGAAGATTTCGGATCAGATCAGGGAAGTCGCGGCGGAGATGTTGGAGGAGGATAAAGCGCAAATCAGGCTTGAGGGAGGCAAGGCGATAGGCGCGAAGGGCGAGGTGACCCTCGCACGGGTGGGGACGCGTAGTCTCTACGAGAAGGATCAGCGCCAGATCGCGGCATTCGCGTCGGCATATTCGGACCAGTCGCCCCCGCCGTTCTCCGCGCACATTGTAGAAGTTGAGGTGGATACCGAGACGGGAAAGGTCTCCGTGGTGAGATACGTCACCGCCACGGATTGCGGAGTCGCGATAAACCCGCTCCTTGCGGAGGGACAGGTCGAGGGCGCGCTGCTCAATGGAATCAGCTATGCCCTTACCGAGCGCTATATCTACAACGATAAGGGGAAGTTGCTCAATCCATCTTTCGGGGTATATGGCGTCTTTTTCATGCGCGACCTGCCTGAGATACGCACGTTCCTCGTCCCGACTTACGAGCCCACCGGTCCTTTCGGCGCCAAGTCCGTCGCCGAGGTCTGCATCAACGGACCCTGCCCAGCCATATCCAACGCCATCTTCGACGCGGTGGGGGTACGGTTGCGCAAGCCGCCCTACACGCCCGAAACGGTCCTTCGGGCGCTGAAGTCGCGCCAATAAATAGAAGTTTCACCACAGAGACACGCTCCAAGGGAGCCCCGTTGGGGGAGGACGCATAGAAGAACACAGAGAGACCAAATTTTTACAAAGAGTAAAAGAGGACAAGAGATAAGAGGACTGTTACGGGGTGGTGCTCACCCCCACCCATCCCTCCCCCTTTGGAGGGGGAGGGTTAGGGAGGGGGAGAACAGTTTCTTGTTGCTCGTGTATAGTTTCTCGTGGATAGGATTGAAAGAGGAAAAGAAAATAAAAGGGGGGCTGGTGTTTGCCTTTATTTCTCTTTCCTCTCTTTTACTCTTTGTGAAAAGTGGAAAACGGGTGAATACTGTGAAAATAATTCTCGAGATGCTCGGGGCCATGAAAAAGCCGTTTGGCCAGGGGCCGGTTGACGTGGAAACAGGGGAGGGGACTACCGTCGAGCGGTTCATGGTCGAGAAGCTCGGCTACGATCCTGCGCACGTGGGATTGCTCTCGTATTTTATTAATGGGGAACAGGTTAAGCCATCCAAGGTGCTTGGGAACGGCAACCGGCTTAAGATATTGATGGTTATAGGCGGGGGATGAGGTAGTCAATGACAAATACCAAATACCAAATGGCAAAAGTCAAAACATAAGGTTTTGCCATTTCTTCTCATATGGGATTTTTACAACGGTTTGCCCAGGTGGCGCTAACATTTGATATAATTTGATATAATCGCGGTGCGATACGGTGAAATATGAACTGTGAAATGTGCAAAAAAAATGAAGCCACGGTGCGCTATACCGAGGTGGTGAACAAAAAGATCATCAAGATGAACCTCTGCGAAGAGTGCGCCAAGAAGAAGGGCGTTACCATCCAGGCGCCGTTCACGATCGCCGATCTCCTCTCCGGCCTGGCCGATTTCGGGCTGCGCGCCGAGGAGGATTTGAAAAAGACCTGCCCGGGGTGCGGGCTCTCCTACATAGACTTCAGGAAGACGGGACGCCTGGGTTGCGATAGCTGCTACAGGGCGTTTGAGAAGAGCCTCCGGGGGCTGCTGGAAACGATTCACAGGAGCACGACGCACGTCGGCAAAGTACCCTCTCTGTCGTGCGCTGAGGTAGATGGATTGACCATGCTGAAGGCCCTTGAGGCCCAACTATCTGCGGCGGTGGATAAAGAGGAATTCGAGAAGGCGGCGACTATCAGGGATAGGCTCCAGGCGCTGAAGAAGGACGCGCAGGCCAGCGCCCGGTCTCCTAAGAAAGAGCGCGCGCGTGGTTCGAAAGGCCGGTAGGCGGGGTTAATTTCAACCACGCCCCACGCAATTCGAAACGGTGAGTGGGAGAATGGGTGAATCGGCGACTCTGAAGTTTCAAGATCGCCCGTTCACCGTTTCTCCCATTCTCCGGCTCGCACTTTGGGGTTTGGTCTAAGGCAGGAACGATGAGCATCGAAATACTTCTGAACCGCGAAGCCGAGTGGCTGATGGGAGGGGGCCCTGACGCCAAGATCGTGGTGAGCAGCCGGGTGCGGTTCGCCAGGAACGTGCGCGGCTTCGCTTTCCCCGGCCGCGCGAACGGCGAGATGCGCAAGAAGGTGCGTGATCTCATAGAGGACAGCCTCGATTGTTCCCGGTTGATGCAGGGCTCGCTCTCGGTCCGCCTCGATGAACTGGCGGAACTGGACAGGCAATTCCTCGTCGAACGCCACCTGATAAGCCGTGAACATGCAAGGGGGGACGAGGGGAGCGCGTTGGTGATCGGAGATAAGGAGATCATGAGCCTGATGGTCAACGAGGAAGACCATCTCCGCCTCCAGATTCTCAGGTCGGGCTTCCAGCTCAAGGAAGCCCTTGCGCAGATCGACGAGCTGGACAACGAAATAGAAAAATCCGTTGAGTACGCCTTTCTCCCGACCGTGGGGTATCTCACCTCCTGCCCCACGAACGTTGGCACCGGCATGAGGGCGTCAGTGATGCTCCATCTCCCCGGCCTGGTGATGGCGAATCAGATCAACCAGGTTGTGCAGGCGATCGCCAAGCTGGGGTTGGCGGTGAGGGGCCTCTACGGAGAGGGGACGGAGGCGTCGGGAAACCTCTTCCAGATTTCCAACCAGGTCACGCTTGGCCTGGCGGAGAAGGACATCGTGGAGAACCTGGAGAAGGTCATCAACCAGATCGTGGAACATGAGAAAAAGGCGCAGCAGGCGCTTTTCAAGAGAAACCTCAAAGCGTTGGAGGATCGGGTATGCAGGGCCTACGGCATGCTGACGAGCGCCCGGATTATTTCATCCAAGGAAACGATCGACCTCCTTTCCGCGCTCAAGCTCGGGATCGACTTTCACATTATCGACATCGATCTCGGCGCGATCAACGAGCTCTTTATCGTTACGCAGCCAGCGCACCTCCAGAAACTGGCGGGGCGGGAGTTGAAACCGGAGGAACGCGACGTCGTCCGCGCGGACCTGATCCGCGCGAAGCTTGGACGTCGTTAGATATATTTGACCGTGGGGGTGATATTATTATGAGCCAATACTTATTGGGATTTGCCCCGCCATGCGGCGGGCTGGGATTTGTTGACGGAGTCAACCATGTTTGACCGTTTTACTGACAGAGCGAGAAGAGTGATCATCCTTGCCCGCAAGGAAGCGGACCGGTTCAACCACAACTACATCGGCACCGAGCACCTTCTCCTCGGCCTGATCCGTCTCGGCCAGGGGGTGGCGGTGAACGTCCTGCGAGGCATGGGCATCGATTTCGAGACGATCCGCATAGAGGTGGAGAAGGCGGTGGGGAGCGGCCCGGAGACAAAGGTCATTGGAGACATCCCACTCACAGCCAGGGCGAAGAAGGTGATCGAGCTCGCTGTCGAAGAGGCCAGGAATCTCAACCACACGTATATAGGGACCGAGCATCTCCTCCTCGGGCTATTACAAGAGGGGGAGGGCGTCGCATCGAAAATCCTCCGCAGCCTCAACGTCGACCTCGAGAAGACCCGCCAGGAGGTTTTGAGGGAGCTCCAGACGACGATGGAGCAGCAACCCCGGGAGGAGGGGGAGGGTTTCGAGGAGGAGCATGCCCAGCCCGCCGCGAAGGGCAAGTTCCCAGCCCTCAAGGCGTTCGGGCGGAACCTCACCGAGCTTGCCAGGTCCGGGAAGCTCGATCCGATCATCGGCCGGCAGACGGAGATAGAGCGGCTCGTACAAGTTTTGTGCAGGCGTAGGAAGAACAACCCGGTCCTTCTCGGCGAAGCGGGGGTCGGGAAAACGGCGATTGTGGAGGGGCTTGCACAGAGGATCGTTTCGGGAGAAGTCCCCGAGCTCCTGCGCGACAGGGAGCTCATTACGCTGGACCTGGCGCTGATGGTGGCGGGGACGAAATACCGCGGCCAGTTCGAGGAACGTATCAAGGCGGTTATGGACGAGATCAGGAAGGCGCAGAACGTCATTCTGTTCATCGACGAGTTGCACACGATCGTGGGGGCTGGAGCGGCAGAGGGGGCCATCGACGCTTCGAACATACTGAAGCCCGCCCTCTCACGCGGCGAGCTCCAGTGCGTGGGCGCGACCACCATGAACGAGTACAGGAAATACATCGAGAAGGACGCCGCCCTGGAGCGGCGTTTCCAGACGATCCTCGTCGAGCCGCCGACGGTCGTCCAGACGGTGGAGATCCTGAGGGGGCTCCGTAGGAAGTACGAGGAGCACCACAGAGTCGCATACGCGGATGAGGCCCTTGGCGCCGCCGCCGAGCTCTCGGACCGCTACGTGACAGGCCGGTTCCTCCCCGACAAGGCGATTGACCTGATAGACGAGGCAGGCGCCAAGGCGAGGATCTCCGTGATGACGCGCCCCCCCGACCTCAAGGAGATCGAGGAGGAGATCGATATACTTAAGAAGCAGAAAGAGGAGATGATCAAGGAGCAGAATTTCGAGAAGGCGGCTGGCTTAAGGGACCAGGAGAAGAAGAGGAGGGGCAGCCTCCAGACCGTGCTCACGAAATGGCGCGAGGAGCAGATCAACAAGGTGGTAAAGGTGTCGGAGGAGGACATCGCCCAGATCGTATCCAAATGGACCGGCGTCCCCGTCTCGCGTCTCGAAGAGGCGGAGACGGAGAAGCTGCTGCGCATGGAGGAGGAGCTCCAGAAAACCGTCGTGGGGCAGGATGAGGGGGTGGGTACGATATCGAAGGCGCTCAGGCGCTCCCGCGCGCAGCTTAAGGACCCTCGGCGACCGATCGGATCGTTCATCTTCCTCGGACCGACGGGGGTTGGGAAGACGCTCCTCGCGAAGGCGATGGCGGAATTCATGTTCGGCGACGAGGACGCGCTCATTCAGCTCGACATGTCCGAGTATGCCGAAAAATTCTCAGCGTCCCGGCTCACGGGCTCGCCGCCCGGATACGTCGGTTATGAGGAGGGGGGGCAGCTCACCGAGCAGGTGCGGCGGCGCCCCTATTCCATCGTCCTCTTCGACGAGGTCGAAAAGGCCCATCCCGACGTCATGCACGTGCTGCTCCAGATACTGGAGGAGGGGAAGCTTACCGACAGCCTCGGCCGCGCGGTCAACTTTCGGAATACCGTCGTGATCATGACCTCCAACATCGGCGCGGAGCTCTTGAGGAAACAGACCACCGTCGGATTCGGCGCGGCGGACGAGGCCTCCGATTACCGCGGGATGAAAGACAAGATCATGGGGGAGGTCAAGAAGTCGTTCAAACCCGAGTTCCTCAACCGTGTTGACGACACCATCGTCTTCAGGGCGCTCAACAGGGACGATTTGACGAAGATCGTGGACATCGAGACGCAGAAGGTGGAGGAGCGCCTGCGGAACCAGGGAGTGCACATCACGCTTGACGATAAAGCCAGGAATTACCTCATCGAGAAGGGATACAACCCCCAGTTCGGCGCAAGGCCTCTCCGGAGGGCGATCGAACGGTGTATCGAGGACAGACTTGCGGAAGAGATACTCCGGGGGAAAGTCAAGAAGGGGTCGACCGTGGCGGTCAGCTCCGACGGGAAAGAGCTGGAGTTCCCTGATCTGAAGTAGCGGTTGTTAGTTTGCTCCACGTGATGTCACTCCGCGGCATAGCCCGATGATTCACCCAATGGGGGCCGCTTGTCCCTTTGACGCCTATCCACGCATGGGATTCGTTGCGCCATGAAAGACTCTAAAATCAAATCCCTATTTGTATGCAACGCCTGCGGTCACGAATCGACGCGGTGGTTTGGGAAGTGTCCCGGCTGCGGCGCCTGGAATTCCCTCGAGGAGGGACCGGTGCGGAAGCAGGGGAAGGGACATCCGCCCGCCTCCGGGGAATCGGCGCGAAATATAGGAGACCCCGATGAATCTAAGGGAGAGCGGATGCGGACGGGCGTCTCGGAATTCGACGGCCTCCTCGGCGGCGGGATCGTTCCCGGATCGTTTATCCTCATCGGGGGCGAGCCGGGGATCGGAAAATCGACTCTCATGTTGCAGATCTCGGCCGCGCTCGCCGCGAAGGGAGCGCGAGTGCTCTACGTTAGCGCTGAGGAGTCTTTCTCGCAGACGAAACTTCGCGCGAAGCGGATAGGGGCGGAGGCGGAAACGCTGTTCGTCCTGTGCGAAGCGGACGTGGAGGCGATCGTCGCAGAGGTGGAGCGGACGGACGCATCGATCCTGGTCGTCGATTCCATCCAGATCGTGTATCATCCGGACGTTCCCTCCTCCCCGGGCAGTGTGAATCAGGTGAGGGAATGTGCGGCCGTGCTCATGCGTACGGCAAAGAGCAAGGGGATCGGCGTTTTTATCGTGGGGCACGTGACGAAGTCGGGCGACATCGCGGGCCCTCGCATGCTGGAGCATATGGTTGACACGGTCCTCTACTTTGAGGGCGACCGGCACCAGGCGTATCGCGTGCTGAGAACCCAGAAGAACCGATTCGGCTCCACGGAGGAAGTCGGCATATTTTCCATGGGACCGGGGGGGCTGAAGGAGGTCGGAGATCCCTCCCGGTTGTTCCTGCAGGAGCGCAGGCCGGAAAACGCCGGCAGCGTGGTGACGCCCGCCATGGAGGGGACCAGGCCCATTCTCGTGGAGATCCAGGCGCTCGTAGGCGCCCGTAGCTTCGGCGTTCCCCAGCGGAGGAGTTTGGGAATAGATTACAACAGGTTGTGCATGTTGATCGCGGTGCTTGAAACGCGCGCTGGAGTAAGCCTCCGCGACCGGGACGTGTTCGTCAGCGTCGCCGGGGGGTTGACGGTCGACGAGACGGCCATCGACCTCGCCATCTCGCTCGCCCTCGCGTCGAGCCTTAGGGTCGCGCCGGTCGCGCCGGATATCATCGCACTCGGGGAGGTCGGCTTGGGTGGAGAGCTCAGGGGATGCCAGCATGCCGAACGGCGCCTGCGCGAGGCGGGCAAGCTGGGTTTCCAGCGCGCCGTCCTCCCGCGCTCCAGCGCCGGCGAGGGGATGGAGCGCTTCGGACTGAAGCTCGTACCGTTTGAGACGGTGGGGGAAGCGGTGAGGGGAATTATAAAAGCAAATCCCAAATCCCAAATCCCAATGACGAATGACAAAGAATAGTACACGAAGTGAAAAATCCAAAATCCCCCGCCCAAGGCGGATCCGCCTATGGCGCGGGCGCCTCAGGAGGACAAATCCCAAATAAAAGGAGACAATTTTTTACAAAGAGTAAAAGAGAGAAAAAGGCAGCCCCCCTCCCTAACCCTCCCCCTCCGAAGGGGGGATGGGTGGGGGTGATTATCCCACATAACTGTCCTCGTATCTCTTAGCCTCTTTTACTCTTTGTGAAAAGATATTTATTTTGGTTCTCCGCGTCCTCCCCCGAGGGGGCCCCTTTGGGGTGCGCCTCCGCGGTGAAACTTAACTGTGATTCAAAGAGATGAGTATGAAGACAGTAGCCATAGTCGTGGCGGCGGGGGCGGGGCTCAGGATGGGGAGCGCGTGCAAGGCGCGCCTCCGGATCGGCGGCAAGCCGCTCCACAGCTATTCGCTTGAGGTGTTGCAAGGTTCCGACCTCATTGACGGCATCTGCGTCGCCGTGCAGCCGGGGTTGCTCGCCTCTTTCCAAAAGGAGGCGCCGAGCCGCTGGCCGTTTGGAAAGATTTTCGCATGGGTCGCCGGCGGTGAGAGGAGACAGGATTCGGTGGCCGCGGCATTGCGCGTCGTTCCGGCAGAGGTATCGTTGATCGCCGTCCACGATGTGGCGCGCCCGTTTATCACCGCGGAGTTATTGCAGCGGTTGATGGGGGGCGCACGCGTGAAGGGCGCGGCGATCCCGGCTGTCGAGGTCGTGGACACGATCAAAGAGGTGACGGATCCGGGAACCGTGAGCCGTTCGCTCGACAGGAGGAAACTTCGGGCTATTCAGACCCCGCAGGTGTTCGACGCAAAGCTGTTGCGGCGCGCATATCACAACGCGGAGGCTCGCGGGATCTCGGCGACGGACGATGCCATGCTCGTGGAGCTTGTCGGCCATGAGGTTGCGGTGGTTGAGGGGAGTAGCGACAATATCAAGATTACTGTGCGGGAGGATGTGGGAAGGGGAGAGGAGATACTAAGAAGAAAATCCCAAATCCCAAATCCCAAATCCCAAAGGAGAGGGGAGAGAGTGGGGGAAGATCGAGTCGGCGAATGGGAGAAAGGGTGAGTGGGCGATTTTACAGCTTCAGAGTCGCCGGCTCGCTCATTCCCCGATTCTCCCACTCGCTGTCTGCCGGTGTCGATTATGCTATCATTTGAGAGTTATTTTCAGGGGGCCGTTAAATGAGAATCGGGATAGGTTTTGACGCCCATCGCTTCGCGGAGGGGAGGCGGCTCGCAACAAACCAACAACCCTTGCCGAAAGAAGAAAGAGCATCTTTGAGACTGGTCGCATCGGCATTCGACGAAGCGACCGCACGCCCGAGACGTTTTCCCCTCATCGCCGAAAGCATCGAGCCTGGCCTGGCGGCAGCGTCCACCCCTTGCGCCTGCCCAAATCACGGGC
>CAYWRA010000007.1:0-18614 GCA_964460305.1 uncultured bacterium | reverse complement strand
TGAGAATCGGGATAGGTTTTGACGCCCATCGCTTCGCGGAGGGGAGGCGGCTCGTCATAGGCGGCGTTCACGTCCCCCACACGAAGGGCCTGGCAGGGCACTCCGACGCGGATGTGCTTCTCCACGCGATATGTGACGCAATGCTCGGCGCGCTCGCCCTCGGGGATATAGGCGTCCATTTTCCAGACAGCGACGCGCGTTTCAAAGGCATCGCGAGCACCGAGCTCCTCCGCAAAGTGACGGAGATGATCTTGGAAAAGGGATACCGCGTGGGCAATGTGGATGCGACTATCGTCGCCGAGGAGCCGAGGATGGCTCCGCACATCGACGGGATGAGAAAGAAAATAGCGGCGGTGATCGGGCGACCGGAAGATGAGGTGGGTGTAAAAGCTACCACCACCGAGGGTATGGGGTTTTGTGGCCGCGGCGAGGGCATCGCGGCGATGGCCGTGGTGCTGCTTGAGAAGATTTGAGGTTAATTTTAACCACGGATTAACACGGATAGACGCGGAAAATTGGCCGCAGATAAACGCAGATAGACGCAGATTTTTACCCCAGTTTTGGCTTATAACTTACTCTTGCCGCTAATATTGGGATTTGGGGTTTGGGATTTGGGATTTATACGATGGTTGGTGATTAGCTCAGTTTAAGGTATGGGAATGGAGAAGGTGAACTTGGGTAAATTAAAGGTCTACAACACCGCCACGAGGCGTCTTGAGGAGTTCCGTCCCATCAAGGCCGGCGAGGTGGGCATCTACGTCTGCGGGCCGACGGTGTACGACGATTGCCACGTTGGTCATGCGCGGGCGATGGTGGCATTCGACGTCATCGTCCGCTGGCTCGAGTATCGCGGCTACAAGGTGAACTACGTCCGCAATGTCACCGACATCGATGATAAGATCATAAAGCGCGCTGCGGAACGGGGTATAAGCTGCGCCGAGCTTGCGGAACGATACATACGCAGCTTCCATGACGATACGCAGAAGCTCTCTTTGCGGGCGCCTGATGTGGAGCCGCGGGCGACCGGGCACATCCCCGAGATGATACGCATAATCGGGATGCTTTGGGAGCGAGGGCTTGCGTACGAGTCGGGGGGCGATGTGTATTTTGACGTGGGGGTATATAAGAAATACGGCGCATTCTCCGGAAGGGACACCGAAGAGCTCCTCGCCGGCGCGCGTGTGGAGGTCAACGAGCAAAAGAAGAACCCCCTCGATTTCGCGCTCTGGAAAGCGGCGAAGGATGGAGAGCCTGAGTGGCCGAGCCCCTGGGGAAAGGGCAGGCCCGGGTGGCACATAGAGTGCTCCGCCATGTCGGCCAAGTATCTGGGAGAGTCGTTTGACATCCACGGAGGAGGGCAGGATCTCATCTTCCCGCATCACGAGAACGAAATCGCACAGTCGGAGGGCGCCACTGGGAGCGCGCCCGCACGCTACTGGCTGCACAACGCCCACGTGACCGTGGATCAGACCAAGATGTCGAAATCCTTGGGCAATTTCTTTACGCTTAAGGAGATATTCAAAAAGCATCCCCCTCGGGCGATCAGATTTTTTCTCATCAGCAAGCATTACCGAAGCCCGATTGATTATTCCGAAAGCGCCCTTACCGAGGCGGCGGCGGCTCTGCGTCGTATCGATGAGTGTATAGGCCGCGCCGAGAAGGCGATAGAGAGCACCGTTGAACCTGCGGGCCGATGCCCTGTGGAGTTTGAAACCGCCATGGATGAGGATTTCAATACCGCGGGCGCCATAGGCGTTGTTTTTTTCATGATAAACGCGATCAACGTGGAGATTGACGGGAAGGGGCAGGGATGGAGGGACCGCGTCGTGGAAGCGGCCAGGCATATACGCGCATGTTGCGGTTTGCTCGGCATAGGAATAAAAATACCGGAGGTGATTTCCACGGAGGATGTGCGGGATGCGAAATTTATAATCGAGGTGAAGTCAGTAGATAAAAATGAGATGGAAAAACTGCTCCTGAAAGACTCATTTTCCAAGGAGGAAGTCAGGAGTCTTATGGATTGTAGGGAAAGATCGAGGGAAGAACGTGATTTTAACCTCGCCGATCGCATTCGGGCGAAACTGTCTTCCTTGGGATATGAAGTGAGGGACGCAGGAAAGCAGGGGAGCACGGTGCGGAAGAAATAATCATTTGATGCATGCGGCATGTCATTCCGGCGGAAGCCGGAATCCGGGTCCTTAGGCTTCAACGCTGGATCCCTGCTTGCGCAGGGATGACAGGTTATAGGTTTGATGAATAAATCAGACCACGATCGTGAGATGGATAACGAACATTAATAGGAGAAGATATGGAGAAGGGCAGATTCATTACCATCGAGGGACCGGAGGGGTGCGGGAAAACCACGCAGTCCGACATTCTGGTGGGGTATCTCAAGGAACGGGGACACGAGGTGATTCTCACGCGAGAACCTGGCGGTACTAGGATCGGAGAGGTGATCAGGTCTCTCGTGCTCGATTCGAAATATGAGGAGATGGCGCCGCTTACGGAGCTGCTTCTGATGGCGGCGAGCCGCGCGCAGCATGTGGTGGAGAAAATAGGGCCCGGTCTTAAAGACGGGAAAATGGTTATCTGTTCGCGTTTTTGCGACGCGACGATAGCCTACCAGGGGTGCGGGCGCGGATTTGACATGGATCTGCTGGAGAGAGTCAACGGCATCGCCACGGGTGGATTGGCGCCCGATTTGACGCTCCTCATCGACATTGATGTTACCACGGGCCTCCGCCGCGCCTTCGGCGTGGACAAGGCCGAGGCGAAGAGCGGCGAGGGCGACCGTCTCGAGAGCGAGGATATCGGGTTCCACGAGCGGGTGAGACGTGGCTATTTGGATCTTGCGCGCAAGGAGCCTGGACGGGTGAAGGTGATAGACGGGAGCGGAACCATCGATGAGGTGAGAGCCGCCATTAGGAGAGTCGTCGAGCCGCTCCTTGGCAAATAGAGGAGATGTTTCACCACGCCCCAAGGGGCCCCTTTCCCGAAGGGATCCCTTTGGGACGGGGGAGGGCGCAATTGAGCTAGAATCCAGAATACAGAATTCAGAATACAGAAGATAGAGTTCGGGAGTCGGTATTCTGGATTCCGGCTCCTGGATTCTGGATTCCGTGCTCAATATTGGGATTCCACACTATGTCATTAAACGAAGTCAAGGGGCAAGAACGCGCGGTGGGGTTATTGAAGAGGAGCCTTGCATCGGGGCGTCTCGCCCACGCCTATCTTTTTTACGGCCCTGAGGGCGTCGGGAAGGAACTCGCTGCGAAAAACTTCGCAAAACTCCTCGACTGCCGTTCCCCAAGGCAGGGTGAGGCATGCGATTTCTGCGAGGACTGCGTTGCCGCGGAGAAGCATTCCCATCCCGACATCATCTGGCTGCGGCCGCAGGGGCCCGGCCGCATGATTCGCATAGGAGACCCCGTTAATCCCGAGAAGGGGACCGTGAGGCATTTCCAGAGGATGGTTGCGCTTAAGCCGTACATGGGTAAATGGAAGGTTGGGATTTTTGCCGACGCCCACACGTTGCAGAAAGACGCCGCTGGGGCCCTGCTCAAGACGCTCGAGGAACCTCCCGCCGGCACGGTGCTCATACTTGTGACCTCGCGCCCCGACATGTTGCTATCCACGATCGTGTCGCGCTGCCAGGCGGTGCGATTCGAGGCCATGCCCGAGGGGACCCTCGAGGGAATACTGAAGCACGACTACTCCCTTCCACAGGCTGAGGCGGGAGAACTCAGCCGTCTCGCGGAAGGGCGGCTGGGAGAGGCGGTGAGGGCGTTGCGCGAAGGGCGCTTAGTTGAGGCAAGGGAGCTGGCGAAGCACCTGGCCGACGGAGGCGGGGGGTACTGGGGTGCGGCGTCGGGACTCCTCGGTGCGATCGACGGTTCGGTGATGCGCGCTGAAGAGACCGTGGCGTGGGAGCTTGCGGAAAAGGGGATAGGGGCGCGGCTCGGTAAGGATACGGCCGCGGCCGCCGTGGAAGAGGGGGAAGACGTCGAGGAGCAGGTGGAGGCATTCACCGCCGGCGAGATACGGCGCAGGCAGGAAGAGTTGTTGAAGGAGCTTCTCGTCTGGTACAGGGACCTCATGGTCTGGAAGCTTACGGGATCGGGAGCGCTGCTGGTGGGCGCTGGGTGCGGCGAGGGGGTGGCCCGGGCGGCGGCGGGGATGAGCCTCGACCGCATTCGAGAGTCGATCCGGCGCATTGAGAAAGCGCTGCGTTTGGTGAGGGGGAATACCGATTTTCATACGGTGGTTGAGAATCTGATCGTCCAGTTGATGGCGTAGCTTTATAGAAATCCCAAATCCCAAAACCGGTGTGGGGCGTTGGGCATAAATGCGGCAGTGCATCGAGTGGTCGTTTTATTACTCGATAGCTCGATTGCTTGATAGCTCAATAGCTTAAAGGAGGTCATCGTGTACAAGGTCGTTGAGGTGAGACTCAGGGAATCCGGTCGGGCGCATTATTACGGCTGCGGGCAGCAGAACTATCCCGTTGGGGAGTACGTGATCGTGGAGGCCGACCGCGGCGAGGATTATGGCCTCGTCGTGTCCGAGGCCGAGATGATCCTTGACAGCGACGTGGAGCAACCATTGAGGAACATACTCCGCCGGCTCACCCCCGAAGACGAGGCGAAAATCGCCGAGAATAACAAGGATGCCAAGACCGCGATGGAGGCCTGCAACGAAAAGATCGCCGAACGAAAGCTGCCGATGAAGCTCATAGACGTGGAGTATTCATTCGACCGCTCCAAGATAATCTTTTACTTCACCGCGGAGGGGCGCGTCGATTTCAGGGATCTCGTGAAGGATCTCGCGTCGCGCTTCAAGGCGCGCATCGATCTCAGACAGATCGGGGTGAGGGATGAGGCCCGCATGCTCGGCGGCATCGGCTGCTGCGGGCGGCAGCTCTGTTGCGCCACGTTTCTCAAGGACTTTGAGGCGGTCAACATCCGCATGGCGAAGGAGCAGCGTCTCCCGCTCAATCCCAGCAAGATATCGGGGCTCTGCGGACGCCTCCTCTGTTGCCTCCGTTATGAGTGCGAGGTATACAAGGAGCTCCAGCGCGCCATGCCGAAGGAGGGGACGGTAGTGAGCACGGTGCATGGGGAGGGGCGGGTCACGGACATTAACATCCTCAAGCAGAGCGTGTCGGTGGAGCTTGAGAACGGGCGAGTCGTCCAGGTGGACGTCAAGGGTGTAGACAGGCCCAAGGGAAGGAACAAGGCGAATGAGTAAGGTGTTTTACCTCACCACTGCGATCGATTACGTGAATGCTCTCCCCCACGTGGGGACCGCTTACGAGAAGATAGGGGCGGACGCGCTGGCGCGTTTTATGCGGCTTAAAGGGGTGGAGACTTTCTTTCTCATGGGAGTGGACGAGCACAGCGCCAACGTGGAGCGGCAGGCGCGCGAGCGGGGCTTGGCGGCCCAGGCATACTGCGACGGGATGAGCGCTGAGTTCGAGGCTGTATGGCGCGCGCTGGGGATATCGCATGACCGCTTTATAAGGACCTCTCAGCGCGCTCACGTCGAAACGGTGAGGGCCCTTTTCAGGACGATATACGAAAAGGGCGATATCTACAAAGGAAAGTACCGGGGATGGTATTGTCTTTCGTGCGAGGCGTTCCTCAAGGACTCGGACCTTGCCGACGGTCTTTGCCCATCCCATGGCAAGAAACCCCAATGGATCGAGGAGGAAAACTACTTCTTCGCGCTCTCGCGCTACCAGGATGCGCTGAAGAGACACATCGAGGAGCACCCCGACTTTATCCGCCCCGAAATCAGGAGGAATGAGATATTGAGTTTCCTCTCGGAGGGGCTGGAGGACATAAGCGTCTCGCGCGCCGGAGTGGAGTGGGGCATCCGGTGCCCATTCGATGAAACGCAGGCGATCTACGTCTGGTTCGACGCACTGATAAACTACGTTTCCGGCGCGGGGTATCTCGACGGGCCGGACGCCTACGCTCGCCGCTGGCCGGCGGACGTGCACGTCGTGGGTAAGGACATCACCCGTTTCCACTGTTTGATTTGGCCGGCGATGCTCATGGCCGCCGGCTTGCCGCTGCCGGCATCGGTGTGGGGCCACGGCTTTGTTCGCCTCGGCGGTGAGAAGATGAGCAAGACGAGGGGCACTGCCGTAGATCCCGTGAACATCGCTAGAGAATATGGGGCGGACGCGCTACGCTATTTCCTCCTCAGAGAGGTGCCGTTCGACAGGGACGGCGAGTTCACCATGGAGAAGTTGCTTGTGAGGTACCGGGCTGACCTCTCGAACGATCTCGGTAATCTTTGCCAGCGGACGCTCGTGCTCGTCGTGAAACACCTCGGTGGCGCGATCCCGGCCCCGCCCGCGGACGTGGCGGCCGCGGACGGAGCCCTAAAGGAAGCCCTCACCGGCCTTTTGGAACCGCTTTCCCGTGACATGGAAGGACTCCGTTTCAGCACGGCGCTCGAGAAAATATGGTCTGCGGTCGCGCACTGCAATAAATACATAGACGATGCCGCACCATGGAAACTCTGTAAGGACCCTGGCAAGAAAGAGCGGTTCGATGCGATATTGTACAATCTCTGTGAGTCGTTGCGTATCCTCTCCATCCTCATATACCCCATCATGCCGGAGACGTCTGCGAAAATAAGGGCGCAGCTGGGGCTTACTGGTTTGGCCGGTGACGGCGAGTTGGCCGATGCGCGACGTTTCGGCCTGCTTACGGCTGGAATGAAGATAGGTACGGTCAAGCCGCTGTTCCCGAGGAAAGAATAATATAGAAATCCCAAAACCCAAATTCCAATGAATAGGGACGGGCATGGATTCATTGCTTTGGGATTTGGAGTTTGGGATTTGGGATTTACCAGTATGCTGGTTGATACTCACGCCCACCTTGCCGACAAGCAGTTCGCCGCCGATATTGATGCGGTGATCTCCCGGGCTGGGGCAAATGGCATTTCGGTTATCGTCGACGTGGGGGAGAGCCTCGCGACGTCGCTTTGTTGCATCGAGCACGCACGGCGGCACAAGAATATTTTTGCATCGGTGGGAATCCACCCTCATCACGCGGAGCGCGTTTCGGAAGGGGAGATCGAGGAGATTGCGCGCCTAGCGGATGACCTCGCCATCGTCGCCATCGGAGAGACGGGGCTCGATTACTATCGGCACGCGGCTTCCCGTGAATCACAGGTGAGGTTGTTCGAGAGATTTCTCGATATTGCGATCAAAAAGGGACTGCCGGCGATCGTCCACTGCCGCGACGCCTATGTCGATGCGATCGCGATTCTGAAAGAAGCCGGCCTCAGGGGCGCGCGCGGAGTAGTCCACTGTTTTTCGGGGAGCATGGAGGATGCGGAGGCGCTCCTTGAGATGGGATACTTCATTTCCGTCGGGGGGCCGTTGACCTACCCCGCGAATGACTCGCTTAGGAGCATCGTGCGGCATATTCCCCTAGATCGCATATTGTTAGAGACCGATTGCCCCTATCTCTCTCCGCAGGGGCGCCGCGGAAAAAGGAACGAGCCCGCCAACGTGGCGTATGTGGCTCTGGAGATCGCCCGTCTATGCGGCCTCTCTGAAGAGGAAGTAGGGGCGATCACCACCGCCAACGCGAAACGGTTGTTCGACAGAATGGTGCTTCATGAATAAACCACAGATGCAGGGAGCCGGCGGGAAAACGCCGCGGGGCCGGAGCCTCTGGCGCCATGCATGGCGCAGGCTGCTCAGGAATAGAATGGCGGTCGCCGGAGGCATAGTGGTCGTTGCCATCGCACTGCTCGCCATCTCCGCGCCCTGGCTTTCTCACTATGGATACGACGAGACCTCCGCCGAGCAGTTCCAACCGCCCTCCGTTTGCCATCCCATGGGAACGGACGTCCACGGTCGCGACCTCCTGACGCGCGTTCTGTACGGGGCGAGGCTGTCTTTGGGTATCGGTCTTGTGGCGACGCTCGTGAGCGTCGTCATCGGGGTCGGTTATGGGGCGGTATCCGGCTATGCCGGCGGTTCGACCGATGATATTATGATGCGCATCGTGGATATCATCTACTCGTTGCCGTACATGTTTTTCGTCATCATCCTCGTCGCGGTGTTCGGTCGAAGCGTTCTCCTGCTTTTCCTGGCGCTCGGCGCGGTCCAGTGGCTTACCGTCGCCCGCATCGTGCGCGGGCAGGTGCTCGCGGTCAGGGAAAAGGAATTTATCCAGGCGAGTTACGCCGCTGGCGCCGGGCACCTCAGGATCATCGTCAACCATCTCCTCCCCAACGTCCTCGGCCCGGTGATTGTCTATATGACTTTGACCGTCCCAGCCGTAATGTTGCAGGAGGCGTTCTTGAGTTTTCTAGGGTTGGGCGTCCCTCCGCCGTCGAGTTCGTGGGGGACGCTTATCGCCGACGGCGCCTCAGCCATCAACATGCTGCGGATATACTGGTGGTTGCTCCTTTTTCCGGGCGCCGCCATGGCCCTGACCCTCCTCGCCCTCAATTTTATCGGCGACGGGCTTCGCGACGCGATCGACCCGCAGTCGAGGTAGGAGCGGTGCGCGATTCACCACGGAGACGGTTACGGCTTCGAAAATTTAACCACGAGATTACACACCCCGAGGGGGCCCCTTTCCCGAAGGGATCCCTTTGGGACGGGGGAGGAAACGCGGCGGTTATTCTATAAAGAGTAAAAGAGAAAGAAGAGAGATCAAGTAGGGTGGGGGTGATTACCACCTTAGAGCTATCCTCTTATCTCTTGTTCTCTTTTACTCTTTGTGAAACAGTTGAGCTGCTTTCTCTTTGTTCGGGGGTAGGCACTTGAATAATGCTCTCGCTTCATGTATCTTTATCATAAGAGGTTATGGTGTAGGCGGAGTGAAAACATGATTAATGACCGGTCGGCATGGGAGAAGGCGCTTCTGCTTTGTGTGAGCCTGGCCTTTTCAATCGTAGTAATCTTCGCGATCCCGATAAGCGCGCTGTCGCTGACCTTTTTTATCGTTCCCATCATCCTTTCCGCCAGCTACTACGGTTTGGCGGGCGGGATCGGGGGGGCCATCCTCAGCGTTATTCTAGCGATCCCTCTCGCCGGAAGGGCCGGGATACAGCTCCAGGATGCGCAGCTCATTGCCTACGTTATCCTCTACTTCCTCGTCGGTTGTTTCAGCGGCTTCATGCAGCGGGAGCAACGCAGGCTCCAGGACGTCCTACATCTATCGTCGATTACCGACGAGCTGACTGGCCTGTATAACTATCAGCATTTCAGAATTCGTCTGGAGGAGGAGGTGAAGCGCGCCAAGCGCTACGGGCATGCCCTCTCCCTGGTGCTTTGCGACATGGATCATTTCAAGCTCATCAATGACACCTTCGGTCATCACAATGGAAATTTCGTTCTCAACAAGGTTGCCAGCCTCATCAAGGATGCGGTGAGGGAAAGCGACATACCGTTCCGTTACGGAGGCGATGAGTTTGCCGTGATCCTTCCTGAGACCGGGGCCGAGGCCAAGGTGGTGGCGCGGCGGATCGTCGCTGCGGTCGACGAGGCGTATGCCTCCGAGAGGATCGACCCGTCGCTCAAGCCGAGCCTGACCGCCGGTGTCGCATACAGGAGTCCCGAGAAGCCGCTCTCGACCGCGCTACTTATTTCTTTCGCCGATGAGGCGCTCTACAAGGCAAAGCGCGCAAAGACACGGGTTGAGTTGTGCGCCCTTGGCGAAAAAACGCTGTAGGGGCACAGCAAAACCACAGAGGACACGGAGAAGGCAGTTAATTTTAACCGCGGATGAGCGTGGATAGGCGCGAAGATTGGGCGCAGGCTTGAAGAAGCGGCGGTAAGGAAATAACGGGAAAGAAATATTCCAGAAACCAGAAACTGTTTTTACCGTAGTGAGCCTCTGTGTCCTCAGTGTATCTCTCTGTGACCTCTGTGGTTACACATTGATATTGGATTTGATATTGGATGCCCCCCATGCGCGAAATCATCCTCGCGTCAAACTCTGACGCGCGAAAGAAATTGCTCAAGCAAACCGGCCTGCGCTTCCGGGTCATCGGTCCGCGCGTGAGGGAGGGCCGGTCCCTGAAAAGGGGGCGCCGCGATCTGGTGGTCGGGAATGCGTTGAGGAAGGCGCGGGCCGTGGCGCGGGGCCTTGCTTCCGGCGTGGTGATTTCAGCCGATACGGTGGTCGGGGTGGGCCGCACGCTCGTAGGAAAGCCGCGGGACCTCGAGGACGCCCTTAAGACCTTGCATGCGTTATCCCGAAAACCCCAGTGGGTGTACACGGGCATCGCGGTGGTCGATATCGACAATGAAAAAACCTTCACCGCCCATGAGAAAACAAGGGTGTACATGCGCCCCATGAGCGCCGACCGGATCATGAGTTATTTCAAGAAGGTCTCGCCCCTCGATAAGGCCGGCAGTTTCGATATCCAGGGGCCCGGAGCGCTCTTCATCCGCCGCATAGAGGGGTGTTACTCCAACGTGGTTGGCCTGCCGCTCGCGAAGCTTGCCGTGTTGCTGGAGAAGGTGGGGGTTACAGTTTAAATCCCAAATCCCAAATCCCAAATCCCAAAACTGAGATTGGAAGGAGGAGGGATAAATCCTCCGACTGCGCCAAGGCTTCGGCGTGAGTGACATCTTCATGCTGTCATGGGTTTAATGTACCATCGCAATCCAACGAGCGTTAGCCCGTGGAAGTTTATTGAGGGTGTTTTCTAGTGCTTTGTTACTCTCGAAATGACAAATTAAAAATGGTACATTTCTTCTCGTGGGATAAACCACTTTCACGGAGAATCCCTGGGCAACAATTGTTGAAGCGCGAAGTTGATGCTTACGCAATGTGCAACACGCAACCGTCGATTGGCGGTTTAACACGGAAGATGCACGGACTAAACTAAAACGTCTCTACCCCTCATTTGAAGTGTCACAATGTACTACAATGTGTTGGGATTTGGGGTTTGGGATTTTCCTTGTTCGTCAGCAGCATATTGTCCGGGTCTTCGGCATAAGACTGCGCGGGGATCGGGTATAGAAGATCGAAGAATGAAGGGTCGTTGACGAACTTCTCGAACCAGCCTTCCTCCATGATTAGGTATACCCTCTGCGGCGCCATAAGCGCTCTCTTCAGGTCCTCCGGCCGGTCTAATTCCTGAATGGTCCTGTCGGCATAAAAAGAGACGCCTCCCCTGATATTGTCGGACGGCTTGTAGAAATAAAGTTGATGCGCGCCGACGATGCGCCGGGTTTCCATGGCGAGTTCAAAAGGGCATTTTCTTTTGCAACGGGCATACAGGACGTTGGGGGAATGGTCGAAGATCAGCATGCAGATCATGATTGATATCGCCGCAAAAACGGCGCTGCTGAACCGCTTTTTGACGACCAGGATGACGCTGGAAATCAGCACGGGGCACAGCGCGCATGCCGCGACGATGCCGAAACGAACGGCGTCCGTGTGTCCGGCGAGTATGCTGAAGGCCGCGAATGGGAAGACGAGCCAGAGCCAGCCGATTCCCTCCCAGGCCCCCTCGCGTTCCGACTTCAGTCTCCCGTCCAGCCAGGAACCGATGAGAATCGCCATTCCAGCGTAGGAGGGAAGGATATAGGTTCTCTCCTTGATGCCCGAAAATGAGAGGAGAAACGCCGGCAGGAATGCCCATATGAGAAGAAGGGAGAATATGGGACCGTCCCCTCGCTTGACCTCCCTGACGGCGCTCAAGACCCCCAATGGCAGGATGATGATCCATAACCCGAGGATCTCAGGCAGCCTCTGTATGTAGAAGTACCAGGGAGAGCGATGGCCGAGGTCGGTGTGGTAGAAACGTATGTTTGCGAGTTCGAAATGTCTTTGTAGAAATCGGCCCGCCAGATTATTGACGAAATGCTCGTGGAGATAGGCGATGCCACCCTCGTGGTACAGTAGAAGGATCCATAATCCCACGGGGATGAGAAAAGAGAGGAGGGGGATCGGGGAAAAGAGAGCCTTTAGCATACCCCAGCGTTTTTCAACAACGCAGAATCCGGCGATGACCACGGCGATGCTGAAAAGGGCGGGAACGCCTTTCGTGAGGAACGCCGCGGCAGAGAAGACGGCGCATAGCCAGGGGAACAGCATGCGCGGCTTATCGTCCGGATCCTGGAACGCCGACCAGGCGAAACAGACGATGGCCCACGTGCAGAATGCCCCCACGGCGATGTCGAGGAGGATCACGTGGCTGTATTTCCAGAAGCGGGGCATGGTCAGGAGAACCAGCAAGGTAAGCCATGCCATACGGGGGCCCCGCCAGCGGTTGGCAAAGGCGAATAGGGGTGCGATCATGAAGATGCCGAATGCCAGTGAGACGGCCCGCGCCACAGTCGGCGTGATACGTCCAGATAGCGCGTAGGCGAGTGCGACCAGATCGTAGTAGAGGGGCGGCTTCTCGAGGAAGGGGAGGCCGCAGAGCCGGGAAACGACCCAGTGGTGGTCCCGGAGCGTTTCTCTGGCGATCTCCGCCTCCCGCGGTTCATCGGGGCCGAAGAGATAACGATGGTGGACCCCCGTAATCATCGCCGCGGCGACTACCGCTGTGAGAAACAGGAATACGTTTCGGTTCATAGCGCCGGTTCATGTGATTTGCTGCAACCACGGTGCATTATAATTGAGACGGCGCGCGGGAGTAAATAGATAATGACAAATTAAACCCGAAACCCGAAACACGAAACTCTAACCTGGATTATTCATCTCGTTTGAAATGCGAGATGAATAATCCACCCTACGGGCCGCACCAGGCCCCGAGGGGGCCCCGTTGGGGCCCGCCCAAAGGGCGGGACGGTGCGGGGTTAGCCCCGCACCGACTAGTCTGGTGCGGAATGTGACAATCTTGATTAACTATCTGCGCTACAGTTAAGTACTTATCGGCCGATCAAAGTTGATGAATAGATCAGGCTAAACAAACCCAAAACTCAAAATCCAAAACCGATGGGAATCTGAGTCGGTTTTGAGTTTTGTGTTTTGGATTTATTCCGGATTTAGGGTTTCGAGTTTCGGATTTAACATTTGAATTGCCTTCCTTCCCCGAAATCATTATGCTGTCCTTTCAAAGATCGGATCCCGGCATGGCGCGTCTCCTGCCGCGATACCCGACGCGTATGCCAGGTGATCGTGTGAAAAACGGGCATCCCTCATCATCGACGTTCCCCGAGGTCAGGGTTGTGGAGGCCTCCGCGGGATCGGGTAAGACCTACGCGCTTGCCGTGCGATATCTCCAGCTCCTGCTCGACGGGAAAGCCCGGCCCGAGGACATGCGCGGCATCCTCGCCATCACCTTCACCAACGCCGCCGCGCGCGAAATGAAGGAGCGCATCCTCGAATTTCTCAAGAGGATGGCCCTCGACGCATGCGAGGACGGGAAGGAGAGGGCCGATATCGTTTCATCCATCTCGGCGCGGGGCGCCGCCGGAGGAAAGGCGCGGGCGCTCCTGGATTATCTCGTCAGGAACTATAGTTATTTCCAGGTCCAGACGATAGACAGCTTCATCAATCTTCTCCTCTCGGGGTGCGCATCGGAGCTTCAGCTCTCGGCCGGTTTCGGCATCCGGAAAGATCCCGGTGACTGCCTCGCCTACGGTCTTGATGAATGCGTGGAGAGCGCGGGCCTTGACGAGCGCCTGAAGGCGTTGTTCGAGAAGTTCCTCCATCAGTACATTCACATCGATAACAGGAGCGGCTGGTTCCCGAAAGGGGATGTGTTTGCGACGGTGAGGGAGCTTTACGCCCGCATCAACATATACGGACTCGATTTCGAGAAATCGGGCCTGGATGCGAAGGGTCTCCTCTCCCGGAGAAAATCCCTCAGGGCCCTCATGACGGCGTTGCTCGATGGTTGCCCGGATGGCGCCAACAAGGTGTTTCGTAACTCGCTGGAGCGCGTCCTTGCCAGGAATCCGTTCGGGATCGATCTGGCGGCCCTTGGGGAATTTTTCCTTCGGGATGAGTTCCCGATGAACAAGGGGCACTCCGTCCCCGAGAAGATCGGCGCCCTCTGGTCGACGATGCGCGAGGATCTGGGCACTCTCGCGAGGGACGAGGCGCGCTCGGCGTTCGACTGCTACATCGACATTTTTAACGAGGTCATCGCGCGCTTCAGGAGCATGGCAAGGAGGAAAGATCTCGTATTCCTCGGCGAGCTGAACCGCCTCGCCGCCGGGCTGTTCGGGGAAGGACTTGTTGGTGTGTCGGAAATTTACTTCAGGCTCGCCTGCCAGTTCAACCACTTTATGATAGACGAGTTCCAGGATACGAGCTCCCTCCAGTGGCATAATCTCGAAGAGATGGTCAGGGAGGCGCTCTCGCGGGGCGGCTCTCTCTACTATGTGGGGGACAAGAAACAGGCCATCTACCGCTTCAGGGGAGGAGAGGTCGAGCTTTTCGACCTGGCGCCGCAATATTTCACGAACGCACCCATGAATTCCTCCAGGCTCTCCGCCAATTATCGCAGTGGGAAGCGGATCGTGGAGTTCAACAACGAGGTGTTCTCGGCGGAAAACATCGAACGCTTCCTCGACATGCTCCAGCCTGAAGATGGGGCCGACAGGAAAAGCCTCTCCCTCAAGGACAGGGAGGCGATCCTGGCCGTATACCGCCATGCGATCCAGGAATGGAGGGATGGAGCGCCGGAGGGGTACGTGAGGGTGGAACTGGTGGAGGGTTCCGACCTGAGGGGGAGAGAATCCGCGGTCCGCGGGAAGCTTCTAGGGCTCGTCAGGGAACTCACCGGGCGATTCCGCCCGGAGGATATAGCATTCCTCGCGCGCGAGAATGACGATGTGGAGCTTATCACCACATGGCTGATTGCAGAGAATATACGCACGGCCTCGGAGCGGACGTTGAGCATACGGAACAATCCTCACGTGAAGAACGTTATTTCGTTCCTCAAGTTCCTTAACTCTCCGATCGATGACTTATCCTTCGCCTCGTTTATATGCGGGGAGATATTCACGGCCTCGGCGGGCATCGATCCGGCGGAGATAGGTGAGTTTCTGTTCGCCATGAGACGCCGGCGCGGCGCCGGTCCGGCGCCGTACCTCTATCGTGACTTCCGGGCGCGATACCCGGAGATATGGGAGGAGTTCATAGAGGAGTTTTTCAAGACCGTCGGCATGGTCCCCCTCTACGAGCTCGTGGTGAACGTTATCGGTAAATTCGAGGCGCCAAAGCGCTTTCCCGAATCCGCCGCCTTTTTTATGCGTCTCCTTCAGCTTATCAAGGAGCAGGAAGAAGAGCATCCCGACATCGCCGGTTTCCTCGACTATTTTGAACATGACGCCGGTGAGGAGCTGTTCGTCGGCTCGACGCCGGTGGACGCCGTCAGGGTCATGACCGTACACAAGGCAAAGGGGTTGCAATTCCCCGTGGTGATCGTGCCGTTCCTGGAGTTCGATCCTCGAGTGGCATCGGGAGGCGGCAAAGCGGCGCCCTTTACCGTGAGGTGCGGGGACGGCCGCCTGCTGCTCATGAGATTGGACAGGAAATACGCCAGGTTCGCCGATGAGGTGAAGGAGGCTTACCGCGACGAGTATAGGAAGTCCGTTGTCGACGGGCTGAACGTCATCTACGTCGCC
Organism: uncultured bacterium; assembly: GCA_964460305.1. Classification (GTDB taxonomy): domain Bacteria; phylum Auribacterota; class Tritonobacteria; order UBA1439; family UBA1439; genus JAPLCX01. The sequence continues at coordinate 3,040 of CAYWRA010000007.1, read as the reverse complement.
TGCACCAGGGCCATGGAGGAGATGTACCTTTTCGTCCCGTGCGGCGAGGGGAGGAGCGAAAACGCGGCGCGCCACCTCATCCCCCCCGGCGGTGAGGAAAGGGGGATGCGACGTCGGGGAGGCGGCGTGGAGAAGGCCGATCATCCGTCGCCCCTGGAGCTCACGACGGGAGATTACGCCGACTGGATAGGGTCCCTTAGGGAGGAATACGCGGACTCAACCCTAATCACCAGGAGGGCTGAGGTGCTGAGGGGAGAGACCCTACATCGCATCCTATCTCTCATCGGCAATCTCCACGGCAGGGATGCGGATGAGGCCCTTTCGCGGGCCGTTGAAGAGGCGTCACTCAGCGCTCCTCCGGACGCGCAACTTGCGGAAGCGACACCGGCGGTCAGGGCGATCCTTGAGAGTCCGGCGGTTGGGCCGTTCTTCCGGGTTGAGGGCGGCGAGGTGTACACGGAGAAGGAGATGGTGGACTCAACCGGCAGAACGGGCAGGGTCGATCGGCTTATCGTGCAGGAGGATGGGGTTTGGATAATCGACTTTAAGAGCTCCGGGGCGGCCCGCGCCGCGCATCGTGAGCAGATGGAGTGGTACATGCGGATGACACGCGAGTTGTATCCGCGCCGTACGGTCAGGGGATTCCTGGCATTCATGGACGAGGTGAGAGTTGAAGAAGTCTGAGGGGAGGGTAATCACCTGTAGTCTGGGCGATGATTTTATCGCAGCCGTGGCCGACCACTTGATGGAGAGATGTGGTGGCGGGGTGAAAGACTTCAGTAGGATTGCGGTCGTGTTCGGCGGCCGGCGGCCGGCGCTTTTTCTGAATAGGGAACTCGCCCGCAAAACTGGCAAGAGCTTCTGCCCTCCCGGATATTTCTCGATGGACGAGTTCATCCGGTACGTGGCCACCCGCGACGAGGCGGCGAAGGGGATCGCCCTCATGGACGCGTCCTATTGCCTTTACGGGTTGGTGAAGGAATGCGCGCCCGATATGGCGCGGGGGAGAGAGGAGTTTTCGCAGTTCCTGCCCTGGGCGGAGGAGATCGCCGCCTTCATCGACCTCCTTGACCTTGAGGACGTCGACGCCGCAAAGCTCAAGAACGTCCGTAACATCGCGGCGATCGGGTACGACGTCCCCGAGAGCGCCAATGCGCTGCTAATGAGGATCGCCGCGCTGCGTGACGCCTACCACCGCGCGCTCCGTGATAAAAAAACGCTCTCCCGCGGGCTCATGTATCTACTCGCATCCCGCCGCGTACAAGATATGCGTTTTCCAGAGTTCGACGCGATCCTTTTCTGCAACCTGTTCCATCTCCACAAGTCGGAGGCGGCGGTCGTGAAGAGCCTTTATGAAAAGGGGGAGGCGGTCCTGTTTTTCCAGGGCGATGAGCGGGAGTGGGGGGCGCTTAAAAAATTGTCCCGGCTGTTCGAGTGCGAGATACGGCCCGTGCCGCGCGACCTTACGCCGAAGCCCCGCCTCAGCCTTTGGGCCGGTTTTGACACCCAGTCGCAGGCGGCGATCGTGAGGGAGATACTGACGAAGATGCAGCCGGAAGACCGCCGGGATACGGTGGTCGTCCTCCCCGAATCGGAGAGCCTTATCCCATTGCTCTCGGAAATCGCGGGATGCGCCGGTGAGTTCAACGTGTCGATGGGCTACCCGCTTAAGAGAAGCGCGCTCCACAGCCTCCTCCAGGCCATCATCGATGCCCAGGCGACACGGCGGGGAAATTCCTACTACGCGAGAGATTATCTGAAGGTCATCACCCACCCCCTGCTTAAGAATATGAAGATGATCCTCGATCCCGCGGTCACGAGGGTCATGGTGCACAAGGTGGAGGAGATCCTCTCCGGCGCGGTCGAATCTCCGATCGGCGGGAGCCTTTTCATCACCTTGGACGATGTTCGGGGGTGCGATGCGGTCTGCCGCGAGGCAGCGGCGACGCTCGGGCAGATGGAGACGGCTCTCGATCCCGGAGAGCTGCCGGGGGTGCTCGCGGGACTCCATGAGGTCGCCTTCAGGATATGGGAAGGGATCGGCTGCATCAGGGACCTGTCTGGGGCACTGGAGCGGTTCGTCGGCGCGCTGGTTGATAAGACGCAGCTCGGCCGATACGTCGTAAATCTGAAAATCGCGGAGCGGATGCTCGCATTGGGGGAGGAGTTTCGGAACGCGGCGTTCGCCGAGGAGCCGTTTCCTAAAGAGGAGTTGTTCAGGATTTTTAACCGGATGATCGAGCGTGAGATCATCTCCTTTTCCGGCTCGCCCCTATCGGGGCTCCAGGTGCTGGGGCTCATGGAGACCAGGGCGCTTAATTTCAGGAACGTCATAGTCATGGACGTCAACGAGGCGGCGCTCCCGAGACTCCGCGTTTGCGAACCGCTCATCCCGCGCCAGGTGATGGTGAGCCTCGGCCTCAACCGGCTGGAGGATGAGGAAGAGATCCAGCGCTATCAGTTCATGCGCCTCCTTTGTAGCGCGGAGCAGGCGCACCTTGTCTACGACGATAGCCCCGGAAAGGAACGGAGCCGGTTGATCGAGGAGCTCGTATGGGAGAGGCAGAAGAACGAGGGTTCCATCTCGGTGTTGCCTGTGACGCGCGCGGTTTTCAGGACGGACGTGGTGCAGAGACGCGGCCCGGTGGCGAAGGACGAGCGTATGGTGGAGTTCCTGGAACAGTTCACCTATTCCCCCACGAGCCTGAACGCCTACCTCGAGTGCCCGGCGGGTTTCTATTATCGCTACGTGCTGGGCCTTAAAGAAAGAGAGGACCTGCTTTTGGATCCGGAGGGGGCGGACGTCGGGACGTTTATCCATGAACTGCTCAGGGATGCGTTTACGCCGTTCCTCGGCGCGCGTCCTTGTATCGACGGCCGTTTCCGCGCGGAGTTTTTGAAGGAGATGGAACGGCGTTTCGCAGACGTATTTGCGAAGAGGATGAGGTCCGACGCCTTCATGCTGGAATACGTCATGAAGTCCAGGCTGGAGGGTTTTCTGGATTATGAGGCCGGGCGCGACGTGAAGGAGTTGATGGCG
>CAYWRA010000006.1:39075-47746 GCA_964460305.1 uncultured bacterium | reverse complement strand
TGTGCCGCAGTTGCATCTCTTCTCGCGTTCGTGGCGCGGCCTCGCAGACCTGCTCCCGAAACCCGATTTCCTCGTGCCATGTAAGCAGGAGATGGTAAACCGCATCCCGCCCGATGCGCCCGCTGCGACCAATTTCGGTTTCTTCGCGCATCTCTCCAACCGGCGGGATCTCGCCGCGGTCCCCTGGATCGTTGCCGGCAAGCTCGGTCCGCTCCCACTCCCCTATTCCTCCCCCACCAATACCGAATACGCCCTTATCGACCTCGGCGACCCGACGACTTTCGTCAGGTTCTATGATCCGCATGAAAGCGCGGGGCGCTTCCGGCGATTCCTCTCCGACAACAGGCTGGGCCTCGTGGCGCTATATGACCAGATCGCGTTATTCAAGCGGGATGCCCCCGACGTCCTGCCCCTCTACGAGCGCATCAAGGATGATGGCGCCTCCAAACCGATCGCGGAATTCGAAGGGCTTGAACTCAAAGACGTCCGCCTGGCATTGACTGGAGACGCGTCGCGGAGAGAGATCGTGTTTACCTCTACCTGGCGCGCGGGGAGGATGCTCGATGACGACCTCTCGGCGATGATACTGCTTACGGACGCGGAGTGGACGTCTCCATTACCTCACCAGGTGAGGAACATCTGCCATCATCTCTATCCCACGTGGGAATGGAAAGTGGGCGAAACGATACGCGCCACACATCTCATCGCGCTTCCGCCCTCCACCCCGCCGGGGCGATATTTCTTAAAGATACTGATAATCAACAAATTCCCCCCATGCCGGGCCCGCCAGTGCGCGGCGGATGCGCGGTACATCGATCAGTACGGATGGTACGTCGCGGGGGCCATTGATCTGTGACCCGTTACGGGTGCAATAACGCGTGGCATTGGATATAATTACGTAATAAATCTTGAATTCCAATGACCGAATAATTGGAACCTTGGTGCTTGGAATTTATTTGGGATTTGGGATTTGGGATTTGGGATTTATTTATGAACATCAACCCGTTCCGCACCGTCCGGGACATAGCCGCAAGCAGGTTTCTCCGGCGTCCGTTCTACGTCCACATCTCCCCTACCAGGAGATGCAATCTCACCTGCCGCATGTGCAACGTATGGCGGCACGGCAATCGCGCCGAGGAACTGCCGATCGAAACGTGGCGGGAGATCGTTGCCATCCTGAAACGCGAGGGGGCGGCGCACACCGTCATAACCGGCGGCGAGCCGCTCCTGTACAACGACATTCTCAAGCTCGTCCGGTGTATCAGCGATGAGGGAATCGACGTGCGTCTCCAGTCGAATGCCGATACGCACGTCACCGGCGAAAAGCTCTCTGCGCTCCACGAAGCGGGCTTGAGGCACATCACCATCTCCCTCGACTCGCTCAACCCGTCCGTACACGACGACATCTCCCGCCGCCCCGGGCTCCAGGCCCACGTCGTCGGCACGATAAAGAACGCGCTTAACGTCTTCCGGGACGGCATGGTCGTCGTCCAGACGGTCGTGAGCAGCAGGAACATCGCCGAGCTTCCCGACATCGTTTCGTTCACCACGGGGATCGGCGCCTTCAACAGCCTTGTGCCGCTGCACATCGCCAGCGGGGGGGCGGAGCCGCTGCGCGGTGGGGATGATTCATTCGGCGAGTGTCCCCCTCAACTCGTGAACGCGATTTACGACCGCCTCCAGCAGATGAAGCGGGAGGGCTACCATATCGCCCACTCGGACCGTTTCCTCAACGCATCACGCCGCTACCTGCTAACGGGCGGCTGCCGGTGGCGGTGCGACGCGGGAGATCTCTACTTCTCCATATTACCGGACGGATCCATTTCCCTCTGCGACGATTTCCCTCCCCAACATAAAATCCTGGATGACTCTTTTTCATTCGCCGCATTCAAAGAAAGCGCCCGCGCGAGGAGGAGAGCATGCCCCGGCTGCCTCTGGGGATGCTGGAGAGAGGCCTCTTATCTAATCACCAGGACGGGAACGGCCCTGGACTGGACCAAAACCTATCTGCGCTGGCGCAGGAGACCGTGACAAAATGAAAAAACAATCCATGATATTCGGCGCGTTGATCGCGCTCAGCCTCGTTATCCGGGTCGCCCTTGCCACACACGACGTCGACACGCTGGTGCGGAAGTGCATGGCGGATGACGCCTTCTACGGCTTAAGCATAGCCAAGAACATCGCGCACGGCCTCGGCTCCACGTTCGACGGCGTGACGCGGACAAACGGCTTCCCCCCCCTTGCCATGGTCATCCTTGTTCCGATCTACTTATTGTTCGGGCAGAGCCTAGCCGTGCCGGTCCAGGCCTCCCTGATTTCCATGAGCATCTTCGACCTCATGACGGGCTATCTAATCTACCGCATACTAATGCGGGTCTCCGACTGGCGCGGGGCGATCATCGGGAGCGCGTTCTGGCTGCTAAACCCGTGTTTCATGCTGGTGACGCTCACCGGCTGCGAGGCCGGCTACTGCGTCTTTTTCGACGCCCTGTGCATACTGCTCTTCGTCAGGTTCCTCTCGGGCGGCGCGCCGCGAACCGGCAGCCTGGTTGCGCTCGGCGTCGGCGCGGGGCTCGCCATCCTGGGCAGGAGCGACGCGATCTTTCTCGCCCTGGCGGTGGCGATCGCGATGGCGGCGGACGGGCGCATGCCGTTCCCGCGGAGGCTGGCGAACCTCGCCATCTTCGCCTGCCTCATCGCCGCGACGATCTCCCCGTGGGTCGTCTGGAACCTCTCCAACTTCGGCATCGCTGGCCCCGTCAGCGGTCTGGTCAAGCCGTTCCGTTCGCACAACCTTTATCTCCAGCAGTACGGGACGTATTTTTCCATCGGCCTGCTGCATCAGATCGGAGAGTGGACATATACCTCCCTTCACACCATTGCGACGAGCGTAGGCCTCGGCGCGCCGCTCTTCGCCGTCGTCGCGATCGCGGCCGCCGCACAGATCCTCCTGACCGCCGCGCGAGGGAAACGGATGCTCACCGATCCGATGGTGACCGGCCTTCTCTTTGCCGCGTTCATGATCTGCTTCTATTCATTCTACTTCTGGCAGACCCACCCCTGGTATTTCCACAGCGTATGCATGGTATTCTGCTTAGCCCTCGGCTGGGCGGGGAGCAGGTGGATCGGGCTTATGCCGCACTCTGTCAGGAGGCTGTGGGTCCCGGCGCTCATACTGCTCATCGCCATTTCCATGCGCCACGGCGAGAAGCATTGGCGCATCGGCCTCTTCCCATGGCAGAGCGACTATCTAACCGCCGCGCGACAACTCCACAAAGAGTTCGGCGCGGAGAGCCGCTTCGCGGCGTTCAACGCGGGGATTTATAAGTATTTCTCGGAAGTGCCCCTGCTCAATATCGACGCCTCGGTCAATAACGAGGTCTACCAAGCGATGCGGGACCGGACACTCTTCAACGACTACCTCAAAAAACGCGATATCAGTTACCTGATCGACCAGGAGTACGTGGTGAAGATGTACTGGTCGCTCTACGGCCCCAAAACAGACATGGGCGCTTACTTAAGGCCGGTCGCGAACATCCAGGTGCCCTGGTGCTTCTCGGACAGCAACACGGCCGCCAACATAGTCATCTACCAGGTGAACATGGCGAGCCCAGCCAGCCGCTGACCATGCCGGCCACCCTCGTCGCGTACTTTATGCTATTGTGCGCGCTCCTAGTGTCCGGGTATATCTGGGCGGTGTTGCCGAGGAAGAGGCCGGCGATGCCGGTCTCGTGAGACGGGATCTTCCTGGAATAGTTGAGCGTGTAGAACGGGTCGGCATAGTCGTTCCTGAACACGTAGCATTCGATGACGTTTTTTTCATCATAGGATGGTATTGCGCGCTTCACTCCGCGGAGGAAGACGTCGATCACCTCTCCGTCCGGCAGCGAGTAGAGACGGCTGTCTTTCGGGAGGTACCTTGGGAGGTAAACGAGGTGGCGTCCGCCGAGCTCTGCGGGGTCCCTGAGCTGCGTGAGTTCTATGATGCCGGGGAACGGGAGCTCGCGAGAAAGGGCGTTGATCCAGAAATAGTCGCTGAGCCGCCGCTTCATAATCAGGACGACGTTGAGGATCGCCTGGTAATCGATGGCCCTGATGCGCCGCTCCACGTCATCGCCAAGCCCCTTCACCGCATCCAGGAAACAGGGCAGCGGCCCGGTGAACAGCACGCTGCGGCATGAGTAGCTTCCCTTGTCCGTCTCGACCGCGCGCACCGCGCCGTCTCTCACAACCACACGCCGCACCGGCTCGCCCATCCTGATCTGCGCGCCGTGCTTGCCGATCTCACCAACGAGGCGATCGAGGAGCAGCTTGAGACTGCCCTTGAAATAACCGAACAACTGGCCCTTCCCCTTGTCCCGCTTCGACCCGATCCTCCGCCGGGAGCGCGCCCAGAGCCATGACGTAGGGATGTCCTGGACGTGGCCTTCGAATTTCGACTCCATGAGGGGCGCCCAAACCACCTCATACGAGCGATTCCCCGCGAACCTGCGTATGAAACGCTCCACGCTGATGCCCTCGAGCGGCTTCCACGCGGAGATCGACTGGAGCGCGGCGAAGGCGAGCGCAAAACGTAGGCGGTCGACCACGGACAATTTCGGGAAGCGAAGCACGTCCATCGGATTGGAGAAGGGATGGAGGCCGCCGTCCACCCAGTTCGCGGTCCTGCCGTACTGCCACCCAATCCCTTCTTCTATGCCGAGTTCCCTGTAAAGATCCAAGAGCGCGTCGTCGCTGACCGAGGTGAAATGATGGTACTCTTCCGCGTAGCCGCCGCCGATGGCGAATACCGCCGATAACCCGCCGGCCTTAAGGTCCTTCTCGAAGACGATCACTCTCCGCCCGGCCTTCGCCAGGCGGTATGCGGCGGTCAGGCCGAAGATGCCCGCGCCGGCCACGGCCACATCGAAATCCACTCCCCCGCAAGCCCCCTCTTTGGCCTTATCCATGTCGTTTCTCCTTTGTGAAATCCAAATCCCAAAATGCGAGACGGGGAATCGGAGAGCCGGCGATGGTCAGATGTCGCCCTTTCTCCCATTCTCCGACTCATATAAAGGTCGCCCCTTCACCGTTTCTCCCACTCGCCGTTTCGTATAGCAGCAACGGTCAGGTCATGATAAGCAATGATCCTACCGAAACTAAGCACAAAGAGCGCGGATGCGGCCCCGTGCAGGAGCGTTTCGAGAAAATCCCTGAGCCGCCTCCCCGTCTTAAGTCTCCCCCCAAGCGTGATCTTGCAGTCGCGGAACCCAGCCCTCTCAAGCATGGCGCATATCGTGCGCCTGTTATATCCGTAGAGATGGTAGGGGGCGCCGAGCAGTTCGAAGAAGCGTTTCTTGCGGGAGACGGGGTTCACCATCGAGTCAAGCCGGCGTCCGAGTTTCGAAAGAAACGTCTCGACGAATTTGAACTTGTAGACAGAAAGAATGAAATTGATGTTCGGCACGCGGAGTAAGATCATCCCTCCCTTCTTGAGGGATGCTGCGCATGCGCGTACCGCGGACATGGGATCGGGAAGATGTTCCAGCACCCACCAGAGCGTTATCAGGTCGAACTCCTCAGCCTCCGGGGCATAACCGGCGATATCCCCCTGCCGGACGTCGAGCCCGAGGCCCTCCCGCGCATGCCTCGCGGCATCGCCATCGATTTCCATGCCATGGACGTTCCACCCCTTCTCCCGCATCATCCTCATGAAGAACCCATAGCCGCAACCCATGTCGAGGAGATTCCCCTTCGGGAGGCGCCTGCGAATGTCTCTCGCCGCCCGTTCAAAAACCTCCGCGCTGAATCTCTCCCAAACCGCCTCGCCGCACGCGCCCTCGCGCGATGCGTAGTAGCCCCCCATCGCCTCGGCGTCGGGGATGGGATGCACGTATACCAGGCCGCAGCCGCGGCAACGGTAGATCCGGCAGCCGTTTTCCTCCACGATCCACCGGGCGTCCCTTGAGCCGCAGAGCATGCACCGTGGAGGCTCGGGACCGCTTCCCTTGTCTGCCTTATCTCGCATATTGACCGGAGATGATTTTCTTGAAGATCGAACAGGCCACAATGAAATGCACTTTCAACTCGTGCCACGTGCGCAAACCCAGGATCCGCTTCAGGACGTATCGGGGCCTCATGTAGAAACGCCGGTAGGCGAGGTTCCGCAGCTCCCACACCCGCTTCCCGGTAAGACCCGTATAGGATACCGTCGGGGGGCTCACGTCATCGAAGAGGTCCCGCTCGCTGAGGACCCATCCGTTGATCTTCACCGCCTCGCCGAGCTTCGTGCCGGCATGGGGCATCGGCAGGCTGAAGGCCGCAAAATCGCACTTCAACCGTATGGCGAGGTCTATCGTATTGTTGATGCTCTCCTCCGTGTCGCCGGGCATGCCGATTATGAAGAACCCGTCCGTGCGGATCCCTATCTTGCGGCAGAGGGAAAAGGCGCGCTCGATCTGCTCCGTGCTGACCCCCTTGCTCATCTCTTTTCTCACGCTATCCGCGCCGCTCTCCACGCCGAACTCGATGCTGTGGCAACCGGCCCGTTTCATGAGCCCGAGAAGCTCCTCGTTCACGCAGTCAACCCGCGTCTGGCAGATCCAGCGCAAGCCCAACTTCTGCTGGATCATCGCCTCGCACAGTCTCGTGGAATAGTCCCTCCTTGCGGTAAAGGTGGAGTCGTGGAATAGCACCTCCCTGATCCCCAATCCCCTGACATACCGTAGTTCCTCAAGAACGTTGTCGATGTCCCGCAGTTTGTACGGGAGCGTCGCCGAGATGCAGAAGTTGCAGTTGAACGGGCAGCCGATGCTGGTGTTGACCACCGTGAACACGGGATATCGCTGGAGGGGGAATAGATACTTCTTGAGCGGAAACAGCTCATGGTGCGGGACGGGGATGGAAAAACTCCGAGCCTCCGACCGGTCGCTTTTGACAACGGCGCCGCCGCGCCGGTAGATCATGTTCCTGATCTCACCCTTGCCGTCCAGATAGCGCAGGATGTCATCGGCGGAGAAGTCGAGGAGGACCGCGTCCATCCACTCCTGCGCGCGCATTACCTCCGCCCCCTTGAAGAGCAGGAACCCGCCATTTGCGATCGTCAGACAGCCGGTCAGCTTCTTGACGGACTCCATGAGATCGAAGTCGCCCTTCCATGAGGCGGATGACGTGAGGAAAACGACCGCATCATACTTGGCGCGCGCGATGCGCTCGCGCACTGCGCCGGCGTCCAGCTTTTCCACTATGGCATCGATCACGTCGATGCGGTGTGATAGGCCGAGTATACCGCTCAACATCAGCAGGTCTATCTGCGGCCAGTAATAATGGGCCTTGGAAACGGAGGTGCAGTATTTGTCCCTGGCATATAGCTTGTCCCCGGGTGGATTCAGGAGAAGGATGTTCATAACCCCGCCACCTCCCTTTCTTGGCGATATCGTTCGACCTCGCCGGCGAGCGCAGGCGGGAGCTCTGCCTCGATGATGACGCTGTTCCCCCGGTAGCTCCGCGTGAGGACGTTGCCCCGTTCATAAATCCGCGAGATCAGCGCCGCCTCCCCCTGCGGCAGGACAAGGTGACAGAAGATCATGCGCTTGGCCAGTTCTCCCTCAATCATGGAGAGGAGGCCGTCGAGCCCGCGCCCTTCAAGCGCGGATACCGCGATGTGCATGGGGAAGTGCCTCCCATACCGTCTGAGCCGGGATTCGTCTTTCAGGAGGTCTATCTTGTTGAATGCCACGATGGCCGGCTTCTCTCCCGCCCCGATCTCCCTGAGCACGCCGCACGCCGAATCCATCTGTTCCTCAACCTGCTCATGGGAGATGTCGATGACGTGGATGAGGATGTCGGCGCCCACCACGCCGTCGAGCGTCGCCTTGAACGATTCGACCAGATGGTGGGGCAACTTCCGTATGAAGCCGACCGTATCCGTGAGCAGGGCCTTCCGCCCCCTCCCCAACGCAAGTACGCGCGTGGTCGGGTCGAGCGTGGCGAACAGCTTATCCTCGACCAGCACGCCGGCATGCGTGAGGGCGTTCATGAGGGTGGACTTGCCGGCGTTTGTGTAGCCGACGATGGCGACCACGGGGATCTCTTTTCTCCGCCGCTGCCTCCACTGCGTCCCCCGCTCCTTTTCGATCTCCGCAAGCTTGTCTTTGAGGCGGTCTATCTTTGCCCGGATGCGCCTGCGGTCGATCTCGAGCTGCTGTTCGCCGGGCCCCCGCGTGCCGATCCCTCCCTCCTGCCGCGAGAGGTGCGTCCATGCCCTCGTGAGGCGCGGGAGCATGTAGCGGAGCTGCGCGAGCTCCACCTGTATCTTCCCTTCGCGCGACCGGGCCCTCCGGGCGAAGATATCCATGATCAGCTCGGTCCGGTCGATCACCCTGCAACCGGTGAGATCCTGCAGGTTCTTCACCTGGGCGGGGCTGAGTTCGTCGTCGAAGATGACTATATCGGCGGCCTCCCGAGCGCACAGGGCGCGGAGCTCTTCCGCCTTCCCCCGTCCGATGTAGTACGCGGCGCATGGCGAGGCGAGCTTCTGCACCAGTGTCCCCACAACCAGGGCGCCCGCCGTGGAAGCGAGCTCGGCGAGCTCCGCAAGGTGGTCTTCGACGTGCCAGCGGCGGCTCTCCCCGGTTTCCAGGCCGACGAGCGCCGCCCGGTGATTCATATTCGGGGCATGCCCTATCCTTTG
>CAYWRA010000006.1:0-39065 GCA_964460305.1 uncultured bacterium | reverse complement strand
TAGCGGAACCGTCCCCCCCCACCCCGTCTCGTTCCCTTGTGTGCATTACGGTCGCTGGATTCACGATCCCCCGCGCTGCTTAAGAGCGCGCTGGAGACCGCGGCGTGCATTTTCGAAATCCGGCCGGATCGACAGCGCTTTGTTGTAATGGAAAATCGCCTCGTCTAGTCTTCCACGCTCGGTCAGGGCGAATGCTAGGTTGCTGTGGGCTTCCGCCAAGCCCGGATCGATTCGGAGCGCCTCTGAGTAGCGGACGATCGCCTCATCGATCCTGCCCAGATGGAGAAGGGCATTCCCCAGGTTATTAAGGATGTGTACGTCATGGGGATTCGAGCGGAGTCCATCGGTGTAGCGCGCGATCGCCTCGTCGAATCGCCCCTGGACAAACAGGACGTCTCCCAGCCTCACCAGCGTTTCCGCATCGCCTGGTTCGAGACGGAGCGCCTCGGCGAAATGGCGGCCGGCCTCATCCATCTTATTCCCTCGCGCGAGAACAAGGCCGATGCCTTTGTGGGCGGGCGCAAAATCCGGCGCTGCGCCAAGCGCCTTTGCATAGGCGGCAAGCGACTTGTCGGCCTCTCCCGTGCCGGCCAGCAAGTTTCCCATGGCGCAATACGCCTCGGCATACTCTGGATCGATGCGCACCGCCTCGCCGTAGTGCGACATGGCTTCGTCAAGCCTTCCCTTCCCGGCGAGCAGAACACCCAGGTTGTAGCGCGCGAGAGCCGAATCGGGATCGTGGCGGACGGCTTCCGAATAGTAGAGGATTGCGCGCTCTATCCTGCCCCGCACCGCGCATGCATTTCCCAACATATTACGGGCCACGACGCTCTGAGGATTTATCTTCAGTGCCCCCTCCGCGACGGTAAAGTCGTTCCTCCAAGTATTACCCTGAATTATACTGCACGCCGCGAATGCAATCAATACGATGGCGCATACGGCGGCCATCCTGCCGCCGCCGGTCATGAAGAGGCAGGCGAAGGCAAGCGCGGGCCCCACCATCGAGAAATAGAGGAACTGATCCTGGACCGTCGAAAGATTCTGGAAATATGCCGGTACGAGCCCCGAGACGGGCAGCACACCGGCGACCAGGAGGCCGAAGGGGACCAGCCAGTTCCGCCTGCTTTTCAACATCAAGAATAGAACCGCAAGCGCGCAGGGAACCAGGCAGGTGAGATAACGCCACCAATGACCGGTAAGATAGCTTGGCGAGCGCCCATAGTCGAGCCCCAGCCGAAGCGGAATGACCAGTTTATAAATATAGAAGGCTATCGCATCCCCCGCGACAACGAGCCGCTCCCATAGTGACGGGACGAATGCGAGGCACCTATCCGGCTGCGCGGACTTTGTCAGCAATATAACAGGGACTGCGAGCGCCACCCATAGCGCGAGAGCGCCCATACTCTTTCTCATGGGTCTTCCGAGCGCTCCATAATCGACGATCCACGCCGCCAGAACCAGCGCCACCGCCGACGGCTTGGAGAGCATCGCAAGGACGAACGCGATCGTAGCCAAGACATAATGGCGGCGGGCATTCACCCTGATCTCGCGTCCGCGCCGCATCCCATCAAAGCAGCCATGAGCGGCCGTCATCGCGGTCGCTGATGAGATATAGTAGTTTAACGCCAGCAACGACAAAAAACCGGACAGCATGGCCTTCATGCCGGTGATCCACGCCACCGCTTGGACCTGGAGCGGGTGCACGGCAAAAAGCAATGCGCCAAAAGCGGCCGCCGTTTCCACTCGCGCGCCGCCGAGCCTTCCATACGTCCGTCTCACAAGCTGCAAAAGAATTTTGAACACAACGAGCACCGCGAGACAATGGACAACGAGGTTCATCGCATGGAAAATGCGCGGATCGAGCCGTGCGGTTAAATCCAGGGAGGCGAGAGCGCGTGAGAGATTCGCCCCCAACCACCACGCCGAATAGGTCGCCGGTATGTACATGCTCGCGTACGGGCGGGCCCAGAAGCGGATGATGCTGCGAAGGCAGGGCGGGGAGAGGTATGGGTTGTCGCACACGTTGATACTGTCGTCGTACTGGATAAAATCATAGCGGCAGACCGGCGCGAAAACGGCCACAGTCGCCGCAAGGATAAAGAGCGAGATGAGGCAAGATTTGCCACGCCGTCCAAACCCGGTTTCCATGTTCACCCGTCTGGGATGACAAATGCCGAGAAGAAAATCCCAAATCCACCGACCGCCTCGCAAGCGAGAGCGTTGCGGGCAGGCAAACCCCAAATCCCAATATTTGTGTAACCACAGAGCACACAGAGACTATGAAAAAAACACAGAGAGACCTGATTTTCACAAAGAGTCACAGAGGATACGAGAGACAGGGACGGTGATGAAGCGGCAATGACCCCCTCCTTGATTTCTCTAACCCCTCTTTTATTCTTTGTAAAACAACTGCCTCGTTTTCTCAGTGTCTCCCCCGTCCCGAAGGGCTCCCTTTGGGGCGTGGTTAAAATTACCCCTGCTTCTCTCCGTGCTCTCCGTGTCTCCGTGGTAGAATTCAAATAACTCAATCCGCAGTTAAGAAAGCTCCTGGTCAAGACATTGCAATATCTTCCCCGCGGTCTCCGTTTCCGGCTCGGCGGGCGCGACATCGAACCACCGTATCCTCCGGTCCCTCTTGAACCAGGTGTATTGCCTCTTGGCATATGCCCTCGTGTTCCTCTTGAGCATCTCCTTCGCATCGGCTAGCGAGCAGCGCCCAGCGAGATACTCGCGTATCTCGCCGAAGCCGAGCGACTGGGCGATCGTTCCGCCAGAATCGATTTTCATCCCGAGGATACGTTCGATCTCCTCAACCGCGCCCGAAGAGAACATGCGTTCCACGCGCTCATCGATGCGCCGCACGAGATCGTCCCTCCCTCTCTTCAGGCCGCGGAGGGATGTCCGGCGACCTAGCGCCGCGCTGAAAAAGGTCCCCCCGACGGGAAGAGAAGTGGCGTCGCGCCACTCCGCCCGGAGCGATGAGACGCGCCGGCCGGTCAGCTCATACACCTCGAGGGCGCGGATGATCCGCTTCTTGTCGTTGGGATGGATCCGCGCCGCGGCCTCGGGATCCAGTTTCTTCATTCTCCCGTAGAGCCCGGCAAGCCCCTCCTCGGCAGCCTGCTTTTCGAGGCGGTCTCTTAAAGCAGCGTCCCTCCCCGGCCCCGTAAAAATGCCGTCAAGCAGCGCCCTAACGTACATGCCCGCGCCCCCAACCACGAGGGGCATGCGTCCCCGATCAAGGATATCGGAGATCGCGGCCTTCGCGAGTCGAACGTAGCGGGCGACGTCGAACCGCTCTCCAGGCTCGGCGACGTCGATTAAGTGGTGGGGGATGCGCCGTCGCTCGGCGGGGGAAGGCTTAGCGGACAGGACGTCCAGTCCCCGGTAAACTTGCATCGAATCGGCTGAAACAATCTCCCCGCCGCACATTGCGGCGAGCTCAATCGCCACAACGGACTTGCCCGTAGCCGTCGCTCCTATCAGAAAAAATATGGCCGATTCATTTTCCATGGATATACATTATATCAGGCGGTGCAAGCGCCCTCGGGGAGAAATTAAACCCGTTCCTACAAACAACGAACATGCCCCGTGCCCCTTGCCGATACCGACCCATTACAAAAAAGGGTGATGCGGACAATAGTGTGTACTTTTGTGAATAATGCCTCCCGTAGAGCACCCTTCCCCAACGGGGTCCCTTTGGGAAAGGATGCGTTATGCCCGTCGATGACTCAAAGAGCCCCACATCCTGATGCCTTGCGATTTTTTGATCGATCAGCCAATAAATTTTCTTGATTTCTTCCCCAAGATGCGGAATCATATCACTCAATCATGATACTTTAAATGAGAGGAGGCATCATGAAGAAGTTAGCGATTGCGGTTGTATTTCTCGCCATCGCCGGCGTCCTGTTCGCACAGGAGGAAGCCGCGAAGGTCGAGAAAGCGGAGCCCGCAGCTCCAGCAGCGGCTGGCGCTGCGGTAAAAGAGGCGCCTGTGGCAGTGGCCCCCGCGGCGGCTCCGGCGGCAACAGAGGGCGAGTTCTGCGCGAAGGTCCGGAAGGACGGCGACGTGGAGAAGCTGGGGAAGTGCCATAAGAAAGGCTGCAAGTTCTTCCCGAAAGGTAACGTCAAGTGCTTCCCGACCGCAGAGGCCGCGAAGGCTGCCGGCGTGACCAGCTTCTGCAAGATCTGCTGCAAGGATCTTCAGTAGAAACTCGGTAACGTTTGTTGGCAATTCAGCGTAAAGCGAAAGCCCCTCGACAACGAGGGGCTTTTGTTTTACCGCCGTTATGCGGCGAAAAACGCGCGCAAAAAGTCCGAACCTACACCCTTCCGAATTTCTTGTTCATCTCCTCCAAACTCATCCTGATTATCGTCGGCCTTCCGTGGGGGCAGGTATGGGGGGTCCGGCACTTCAGGAGATCGCTAACCAGTCGCTTGAGCTGCTGGGCCCCTAGCGGATCGCGCCGCTTCACCGCGGCGCGGCAAACCTTCATGGCCACCCTCGCCGCAATCTCGTCTTTCACGGCGCTGCTCCGCTCTTCCTCGGCAAGTTCGCCGAGAACGTCGCGCATGAGCCGCTCCGCGTCGATCTCCCCCAGGCACGCCGGGAGATGATCCACCTTCACGTCGGTGTTGCCGAATAATTCCACGCCGATACCCAGCGCCGTAAACGTCCCGATGTATTCGTTCAGCAGCGCGTACTCCGGCGCCGAGAGATGCGCCACGGCGGGGATAAGGAGGCGTTGGACGTCGCCCTCGCCTTTTTCGCCGAGGCGCATCACCCTTTCGAACAGGATGCGCTCGTGGGCGGCATGCTGGTCTATGATCGCCATCCCATCGGGCGTTTCGCAGACCACGTATAGGTTTTTGATCTGGCCGATCGGCCTTAAGGTTTCCGTTCCGAGCCCAGAGGCCGCCAAGCCTTCCTCCTCCCAGGGCAACGGTTCCTGGTGATACGGCGCAACGGGGATCCTCGAAACGAGCCCGCCCTCGCTCTGCGTCTCATAGCGGGCAGCCGGTTCGCTGACGGCCCGGCCCTGATCGGCCAACCCCGTTACGGCGATAGGCCCCGATGCGTGGAGAGCGCGCGACAGCACGTCCCGTATGACATCGCGGACGGCCGAACCATTTCGAAAACGAACCTCGCGTTTCGCCGGGTGCACGTTTACGTCGACGTCGGGGGGATCGACTTCGAGGAAGAGGAAGACGACGGGATGCCGCTTCACCGGAAAAATTCCGCCACAGGCATCCGCAACCGCGAAACTTATGATCTTGTCCTGGACGGGCCTGCCGTTGACAAAAAAATGCTGGCCTGTGCGGTTCCCCCGCGTCACCTCTATAGTACCGATGAAACCGCGCGCCGAAATCGCGCCCCGCTCCCCCTCGAACGGGACGAGTTTGTCCGTGAGGTCCGTCCCGAAGAGCGCGACGATGCGATCGAGCGCCTTCACGGCGGCGGGCGCCTTGATGACTTCCTCGCCCTCCACGACGAGAGTGAAGCCTATCTCCGGCCGTGCGAGTGCCTGCGAAACCACCGCCGCCGCGATGTACGCATTCTCCGCCCGTTCGGAGCGGAGGAATTTGCGCCGCGCTGGGGTGTTGAAAAAGATGTCGCGGACGACGATCTCGGTGCCATCCGGCGCCCCCGTCTCCTTGACCTTGTCGACCACGCCCCCCTCGACGGTCACGCGCGTCCCGGCAAGCCCTCCCCGCTCCTTCGTCGTGAGCTCCAGGTGCGACACGGCCGCGATGGAGGGGAGCGCCTCGCCGCGGAAGCCCATGGTGCGGATGGTAAAGAGGTCGGAGGCGTCCGTGATCTTGCTCGTCGTGTGGCGCGAAAGCGCTAGCAACGCGTCCTCTTTCACCATCCCGCAACCGTTGTCGCGCACCCTCACGAGCGCCTTCCCGCCCTTCCGCACCTCGATGGAGATCTCCGTGGCGCCGGCGTCTATTGCGTTCTCCACGAGTTCTTTCACCACGGAGGCCGGCCGCTCGACCACCTCGCCGGCGGCGATCTTGTTCACCACTCCATCGGGCAACAGTCTAACGCGGCTCATGGCATTTCTCCTGAAGCATCTTCAACCTGTAGAGCGCCTCAATGGGCGACAGTTTGTCGATATCGATACTCTTAAGTTCCTCGACGATCGGATTGGGACGCATGTCAAACAGCGTCAACTGCTGCGCGCCACCCGCGCCAGAGGGCGCGCCCTCGGGTTTCGGCAACCTGTCCTCGCGGATACAACCCTCTTCAAGGGCGTTCAGTATGTCTTTCGCCCGTTCGATCACCTTTTTCGGGAGACCGGCGAGTCTGGCGACGTGGATTCCGTAGCTCTTGTCGGTTCCGCCAGCGACGATCTTGCGCAAAAAAACGATCTCATCGTTCCATTCCCTGACGGCGACGTTGTAGTTCTTCACGCCGGGGAGGTTCATCTCAAGCTCGGTGAGTTCGTGGTAGTGCGTGGCGAAAAGCGTGCGGGCCCTAACGCTTGAGTTGTTGTGGAGATACTCCGCCACGGCCCACGCGATGCTGATCCCGTCGAAGGTGCTCGTCCCCCGGCCGATCTCGTCCAAAACTATCAGGCTCTTCTCCGTCGCGTTATTGAGTATGTTGGCGGTCTCGTTCATCTCCACCATGAAGGTGCTCTGCCCCCGCGCAAGCTCGTCCGATGCGCCCACCCGCGTGAAGATCCTGTCGACGACGCCGACCGTCGCGCGGGCGGCGGGGATGAAACTCCCCGTCTGCGCCATGAGGACGAGGAGCGCCACTTGCCTGATGTAGGTGGACTTCCCCGCCATGTTCGGCCCCGTAATGATGAGGAGCTGGTCGGTCTCTGTGTTTAGGAGGGCGTCATTCGGAACGAACCGCTCGTCCGCGAGCATGAGCTCGATGACGGGATGCCGGCCGTCGATGATTTCGATGACGTCTCTATCGTTCACCTCGGGGCGCACGTAGTTGTTCCTGCGGGCGGCGAGGCTAAGGGAATTTAGCGCGTCCAGGATGGCGACCCCACGCCCAGCGCGCTGAATGCGCTCGGTCCCGGTGACGATCCTCTCCCTGATCCTCTGGAATATCGCGTACTCCATCGCGGCGGCCTTCTCCTCGGCTCCCAACACCTTCGACTCGTATTCTTTCAGATCAAGCGTGATGAAGCGCTCGCCGTTGACGACGGTCTGTTTTCTGATGTAGTCGGCCGGCACCGCGCCGAGGTTCGGCTTCGTCACCTCGATGTAATACCCGAACACCCGGTTGTATCCGACCTTCAGCGACTTGACGCCCGTACGCTCAATCTCCCGCTTCTGGAGCTCCGCAATCCACCCCTTGCCGCTGCGC
This sequence comes from uncultured bacterium, assembly GCA_964460305.1. Lineage (GTDB taxonomy): Bacteria > Auribacterota > Tritonobacteria > UBA1439 > UBA1439 > JAPLCX01. The sequence goes on along the minus strand of CAYWRA010000006.1, from coordinate 31,733 downwards.
GCGATGCCGCGGATCTCATCGAGCTCGCTATCGTACCCGTCCCTGATGATCCCACCCTCGCGCACCGTTAGCGGCGCGTCCGGATCGATGCCCTTTCCAATCAGCTCCGAGACGTCGCCCATGTCTTCGATCATTCCGTTCAGCTCTTTGACCATATCCGCACTCAACGGCGCAATGTGCTTTTTCAGGGATGGGACGAGATCGATGGATTGTTTCAAGGCAAGGAGGTCGCGGGCGTTCGCATGGCCGCAGTCGATCCTGGCGATGAGCCGCTCGACGTCTTTAAAATCCTTCAGCGCCTCCGAGAGCGCATCGGAGACCGACGGATTGTCGAAGAGCTCCTTGACCCCGCTTTGCCTCAGCGCTATCTTTCCCACGTCGGTGAGCGGCTGGAGAAGCCACTGCCGGAGGAGCCTGGCGCCCATCGAGGTCGAGGTATGGTCGAGCACCGAGATAAGCGTGCCCTCGCGGCCGCCGGTTCTCAGGTTCCGGACGATCTCGAGGTTCCTCTGCGTATAGATGTCGAGCGCCATGTGATCGGCGACGCTTGAGCGGGCGATCTTCGTCACGTGGGCGAGTGAAGAGTGGCCGGTCTCCTTGAGGTACTGGATGACGGCGCCCGCCGCGCCGACCGCGGGGCCGAGGTTGGCGCAGCCGAAGCCGTCGAGCGATTGGGTGTGGAAAAAATCTTTCAGCCGGTTGTACGAGCTCTCGTATTCGAAGTTCCAGTCGTCAAGCGGATTGACCATCGCGAGAGAGCTCTCCTTCAGGCGGCGCATGAATTCCTTGTCGTCGGCGAGGGCCCTTGGGATAAGAAACTCGCTCGGCGATACGCGGCCGATTTCGTTGAAGAGATCGGTCTCCCGCTCCACCTCCGTGACGACGAACTCCCCCGTCGAGAGATCGAGATAGCAGAAACCGTAGAGGCCGTTCGCCCCGTTGATGGCGGCGAGGTAGTTGTTGCTCTTCTCCCTGAGCAGGCTCTCCTCCAGCGCCGTCCCCGGCGTCACCACCCTCGTGACCTCGCGCTTCACCAGCCCCTTGGCGAGCTCGGGATTCTCGACCTGATCGCATACCGCCACTCTGTGCCCGGCGCTCACGAGCTTCGCGATGTATTCCTGCGCGGCATGATACGGGACGCCGCACATCGGCACCTTGTTCCCCTTCCCGCTCTCTCGCGCGGTGAGGGTGATGTTGAGTATGCGGGACGCCGTGATGGCATCGTCGAAGAACATCTCGTAGAAATCGCCCAGGCGGAACATAAGGATGGATGGAGGGGTCTCCTTCTTGATCATCTTGTACTGCTGCATCATGGGCGTGAGTTTCATTTAACAAATCCCAAATCCCAAATCCCAAATCCCAATATATAAGTTAGGGGGGAGACAGTCATTATCGCGATTCTTTTGGCAGATTATTTGCGGTACATGATCGCAAACGGGCGAGCTCGGCTTCGGCATCTTTAGCCCGTTTCCGGAACCTGATCAGGTGCGGCACCAGCTCAGCCGACGCGATAAACACCCCTATCAGGACGGAGACGAAGATGATGATACTTATGGACGTTTTCCCGATCTGCCAGAACATCAGGTGCACCCTGGCCCGCTCATGGAAGTTCTGGATTGCGAACACGATGAGAAAAACAAAAATCACCAGCGCGGCGCCAAGCTCTATTTTTTCCCGCTTCGTCATTTTGAAGCTCATTTCAAGCTATCTCATCACCGTTTCACCGCACCCCCAAAAAGCCACTTCGGGGGAGCACATGGAAAGACGATTTTTCACAAAGAGTAAAAGAGAGAGCAGAGCTTACATTAATTAAGAAAACAGTTACGCGGGGGATGGAATGCAATTCTGTTGGAGCGCGATTTATCGCGCCCCGGTTCGATAAATCCTTGCCATCTGGCGGGCAGACGTGGCACCTCTGCAAATTCGTACCCCCATAAGCAATCCATTGCTTTATGCTCTTCTCTTTCCCCTCTTTTACTCTTTGTAAAACAATGGCATCGTTTTCTCCGTGTTTTCGGTTAATTTTTCTCCGATCAGCGTCAGCGGCGTCGATTCGCGTATGATAACACAAACGAGCCCCCCTATCAAATCCCCGCCTGACAAACCGGCGCCTGTCTGCCGGCAGGCAGGGGCAGGCCCGCCCCCATCGAAGACGACGCGCTTGTTCGACCGCGTCCTGCCGAAGAGGCGATCCGGGTTGCGGGGGCTGTATCCCTCCACGAGGACCTCGACGGATTTGCCGAGCAGCTCTTCGTTCCTCTCCGCGCTGATCCCTTCCTGGAGCTTCAGCAGCGCCGCGTGCCTCTGAGCGATTATCTCTTCCGGAACGTGCGGCTGCAATTCGACGGCCCTCGTCCCATCACGATCCGAATACTTGAAGATGAAGGCGCTGTCGAAACGGACTTCTCGGAGGGCGCGAACCGTCAGATGAAAGTCATCATCGGTTTCCCCGGGGAAACCGACGATGATGTCGGTGCTCAACGCAATCCGGGGGACGGTTCTCCGGATTTTCTCCACGAGGGCTAAATACGAACCCCACGTATACCTCCGGTTCATTGTTTCGAGGATTCTGTCGGAGCCCGACTGGAGTGGAATATGGAGGTGTTCGCATATCTTGGGAATCTCCGCCATCGCGCGGATGAGCTCATCGGGAAAGTCTTTCGGGTGTGACGTCATGAACCTGATCCGCTCGATCCCATCGATCGCCGCAACCTCCCGTAAGAGGCCAGCAAAAGAGACGCCCTCCACCCGATAACTGTTCACGTTCTGGCCGAGGAGCATCACCTCTCGACAGCCGTCGCGGGCAAGGGCCTCCACCTCGGCAAGGATTTCCTTCAGCGGCCGGCTCACCTCGCGCCCGCGCACGTACGGGACCACACAGTAGGCGCAGTAGTTCTCGCAGCCGCGCATGACGGGAACGAAGCCCTTGAGCCTGATCCTTCTTTTCCTGGGGAGTCCGGCGAGGCACGGCTCCCTGCTCATATCCGTGTCGATGACGATCCCGCTCCCCGCAGAGGCTCGCGCCACGAGCTCCGGGAGCCTGTTGAACGCCTGCGTCCCGCAGATGACCTTCACCCAGGGGCACCGTTTCGCAATCCCGTCCGCCTTCGCCTGCGCCATGCAGCCGCAAATCCCGATGATGAGCCCCGGTTCCCGCATCGCCCGCGCGCGGAGCTCGAAGAGCGCGCCCCACACCCTGTCCTCAGCGTGCTGGCGGACGGAGCAGGTGTTGAAGAGAATGACGTCGGCCTCCGTTTGATCGTCGGTAAGAATCCATCCATCCCTCTCGAACAACCCCGCAATCACCTCGGAGTCATACTCGTTCATCTGACAGCCGAAGGTTTTTACACAAATCTTGGCCGCTTTTTTCATTTTACGCGCGCTCGCAATATCTCTTGATTGTGTTGCTTCACGCACCGCGATGGGATGTTAACGACAAGGAAGTCATACTAACTGACCGCCTATCATGATGGTTTTGGGGCCATCCACCTTGTCTCAAAACCAGTGGTCTAATCGGCGTCGATACGCATATCTCTATCTAAAAAGCAAAAACGAGGACAATGACAAGGCGACGATTCTATGGTCATCTATGTTTACGTTATCGTCCAAAGTGACTAATATGCTGAAGGGGGCGTTATATACCGTCTTTTCCATGAACGATCGCAGACCGACGGTATCGCGGTGTGAATCGATGTACTTCCGATATTTTATTTCGATGGGAATTCTAAATTCTCCCACCGCAATAACGTAATCTACCTCAGGTTCAACGCCTCGCTCCGGGAACCATGCCACGTCAAGCCCGGGGATTCCTCCAAGAAAATATCCCAGGGCGCTTTCAGCAATATGTCCGGCTAAATCACTCAGGTGGGGAGCATTAGCCAACCCCTGAGGAGATAACGGGATTACTTCCTGCAACCAGCTTGCACGCAATGCATGGTCGCACAAACAGATTTTGGGACGGCCTTTTCTTCTCTTGATCCGGATTTCAAGCGGATCCACCAACCTGAGAAGCAACGTATTGTTGAGAAATCGCAAATAGGCCAAGACCCTATTCCAACCGACGTTAGCGGTTAAAGTTTTGCGTAATTCCGCAATAAACAAAGCTTGTCCAGGAGCTTGGCCGATGTACCGGCAGCACAGACGAAATAGCTCCTCCAACAAATCCTGATCCCGCTTTCTCCCTCTTTCCCCTATTCTCAAATCGTGCTGAATGACTCTTCTTATTACATTCTCGTTAAGCTGGTCAGAAACCTCCCCCCACGGGCGATCCGTCCTTGCTTGTGCGATCGGATAGCCGCCGCGCTCGGAAAATAAATCAAACGCCCTGTCGCGCGCCTTCTTGTGTTTTATGCCGTTTTTCCGTACCGACATCCAAAAGTCCTTCTGCGTCAATTCCTTCAACCCATTCAAAACTATCATGGGATCTATTTTCTCGAGACCCTGAAGCTCGGCAATCTCGCGTAAAAGAAAAGTCCCAAGCTCCAAAGTTGTAATCCTTCCAGCCAAGCTATCGCGTCCGGCTTCGATGCGAAGCGCGGAACCGCCGGTCAAAAGAACCCTGACGGCGTTATGATCCACCAATGCCTTAACCTGAGTGGGCCACTCTACCAGGTTTTGCACCTCGTCAAAAAAGATATAGACTGTCTGTCCATCTCTCGCCGACTCGTTGAAGGTTTTTTTCAATATACGATCCTGAAACCACCGAGATAAGCTCAAAATGGGATCTTTCAACCCTTTGAGAGATGGGATTTCGTCAAATTGCAGGCGGAATATATTCTTGGGATCAATTCTCTCTTTCTCTAAAAGATGTGCAATAACTTGCTCCTGCAAAGTCGTTTTCCCAACCTGGCGTGGGCCCCGTAAAACCGTAACGGGGGCGAGCCCTGATTTTAAGCGCTGCAATGCAATATCAAAAAGCCAGCGGTGGAACTTCGGCAGTTCCCGCATGGGTCTACCGCTCCACCAAGGATTTGTTTCAAAGATAAAATCTTCCAGTTCCTGGCCCAGATTCAGGCCGAACAGATTATGCTCAAAAACATCCTCTTCTTTCTTCATATATCACCCCTCTTTTTCTAACATTTGCAGACGTATCAGCTATCTTCTCTGCCACCAGCGAGATACAAACAAAATATACTCGGAAGGCCGATCGACCTATGTCACCAATTGGCACAAACTTTGTCGCAAGTTTGTCACAAGTTATGTCCCTAGTTTGTCGCAAGTTCATCCCCTCCTTATGCGGTAGTACCGCCGGTTCGTCGCTCCCTCTGGCACGAGAAGGCCCTTCTCAGTCAGGGCTCTGAGCTCGCGCTGGAGCGTCTTCCGGCTCGCCCTCGGGCAGAGCTCCGCGTACTCCTGCGGTGTGAGCCCGCCGGCTTCGAGGGCTCGAAGCACTGCCTTGCGCTGGCGATCGCTGAGCCTGTGCTTCATAGTGAGCACGTCCGCCTTAATGACCCGCTCGCCCTTGCCCTGGACCTCTCGCATCTGCACAGCGAGCCCCTCAGCAAAATACTCCAGCCACTTGGTGAGATCCATGCCGCTTTGCCGGACGCTCTGGATCGCCTGGTAGTAAGCCGCCCGATCCCGGTCATAGTATTCGCTGATGGTGAAGAGGCGCTTGAAGTCGTATCCCTTCCGGTACAGGCAGAGAGTGGAGAGCAACCTGGCACTCCTGCCGTTGCCGTCCACAAAGGGGTGAATATGGACAAGCTGAAACTGCGCGGCGGCGGCTTCGAGGACCGGGTGCATTTGCTTGGCCTCCCCGAGCCATGAGACGAGTTCCTTCATCATGGGAGGTACGTCCTGGGGAGACGGAGGCGTGTATACCACTTCCTGAGTACGGCTGTTCACAACGTAGTTCTGCACTGTCCGGTAATGGCCGGGCATCCCTGAGTTACCTCGGACGCCGCGCACGAGGTACTTGTGAATTTCCCGGATGAGCCCCTCGGTAATGGGCTCGCCGCTGCCGATGTATTCCGCCACAAGATCAAAGGCTTCCCGGTAGTTCAAGAGCTCGCGGGTATCGTCGGGGTCCGCACCTTTAACAGCCTTCCCGGAAAGGATACGCTCCGACTGGTCGAGGGTGAGGTGCGTTCCCTCAATGTGGGTGGTATGGTGGGCCTCCAGGACGAGCGCCCGGCGCTGCATACCCTCAATCCAATCCTCAGAGAGCTTGGCGGCCTCCAAAAAGCCCCTTGCTCGCTCAATAGCGGTCAATGCCACCGTTGTAGTATCTGTTATTGTGTACCTGGGTTCAAAAGCCATTTCTATCCTCTCCAGCCCCGTCTAAGAGGCGCTCGGGGCCGCTATCTCGGGGAGGTCGGTGTCTCCCCTCTCGTCCCCGGAGAGCCTGTATTATGCCCCTGCTTCTTCCTTACGGCATGGGCCTCCTCTTCGCTGCAAAAATACAGTAATCGCTATATCGGCAAGCGCGTATAGTTGGTCACGCAACAATTCGAGTTCTTCATCTGTTACCGGGGAATTACTCTCTAAAAGTTCACGACATCTTTGTAACAAGAGCACAAAATACCCCCTGGCTATCCTTTCCTGCGGTTCCCTCATCGTTCCCATAAAGAATAGCATAGAAATCGTCAATTTTTCGCTTAACAACTGGTCATCTTTGCCGCATTCATCTGACAGCCGAAAGTCCGGATGCACACCTTTTGCGTTTTCATATTGCAGACGTATTAGCTATCTTATTAGTCACCAGCAGGATGCAAACAATATACTCGGGAGGCCGATTGACCTATGTCACGAGATTGACACAAGTTATGTCACAAGTTTGGCACAAGTTTATATCTTCCCCATACGATAGTAACCCCGCTCCCTCGGCTTTTCGGCAGTGCGGTAGCCTTGTTATGCCACAGCAATTTGTCATAGCTTGTCACAGTAAATCCCCCATGCCGCGATTCTGTCGTGATCAGTGTCGTGATTTCTCTGCTTGCTCATCCCCAAACGATAATGCGCTGCCGGCCCTCCCCCTTCCTGTACGAGGAGACCCATGTCCATCAGGCCTTCGGCAGATCTTTCAGGCTCTCGAGAGACTTGGATATCTCCGATTCAGGCAGGTGGTATTCCGTCAATTCGCCGTCCAGGAATTTTTTGTATCCGGCCAGATCCATCAAGCCGTGTCCGCTGTAATTCATTAGGATAACCTTTTCCTTACCCTCCTGCTTCGCCTTTATCGCCTCATCTATGGCGCAGGCTATCGCGTGGCTCGTCTCCGGAGCGCATATAAAACCCTCCGTCTCAGCCCACGTCATGGCGGCCTTATAGCACTTTATCTGATCGACAGCCCTCGGTTCGAGCAGCCCCTCTTTTACCGCGTGGCTTACGAGGGGGGCCATGCCGTGATACCTGAGGCCCCCGGCGTGTATCGGCGGCGCCACAAAACCATGCCCCAGCGTATACATCGCGAGAAGGGGCGTCATGTGCGCGGTATCCCCGTAATCGTAGGTAAATGGCCCCTTGGTCAGCGTCGGGCATGCCGTCGGTTCCGTGGGGATGACCGTTATCTCGGCCCCGTTTATCTTGTCGTAGAGAAACGGGAAACTCAGGCCCGCGAAATTACTCCCGCCCCCGGCGCATCCTATCACCACGTCGGGCAGGTCCTCGCCCGCCGCTTTCAATTGTTTCTTCGCCTCCAGCCCTATGATCGTCTGGTGGAGCATGACGTGGTTAAGAACGCTCCCCAGGGCGTATTTTGTCTTGCCCCCTTTGTCGCGCAAGGCGGCCTCTATCGCTTCGCTTATCGCTATGCCGAGGCTGCCGGGGGTATCGGGCATCTTTTTCAGGACCTTTCTCCCGAATTCCGTCTCGTTACTGGGGCTCGCGACACACTCACCGCCCCATACCCGCATCATGACCTTGCGCATGGGTTTCTGGTCGAAACTTATCCTGACCATGAATACCTTACACTCGAGGCCCACGAGCTTGCACGCGAAAGCAAGCGCGCTGCCCCACTGGCCCGCGCCGGTCTCGGTGGTAAGTCTCTTGACCCCGGCTTTTTTGTTATACCATGCCTGGGCGACCGCGGTATTCGGCTTATGGCTTCCCGGAGGGCTGACGCTTTCGTCTTTATAGTAAATGCGCGCCGGCGTCTTAAGGTGTTTTTCGAGAAATACCGCCCTTCTTAACGGGCTCGGTCTCCACCGGTAGAGGATCTCTATTATTTCCTCGGGAATGTCGATCCAGCGCTCCGTGCTCACTTCCTGCTCTATCAGGCTCATCGGGAATATGGGCGCCAGCATATCCGGGGTAAGCGGCTTGCCGTCGGGGGTCACCGGGGGTTTCGGCGGATGCGCAAAATCCGCGGCGATGTTGTACCACTGCCTGGGAATGTCTTTTTCACTCAAGTTGATCTTGATTTCTCTCATCACGGCCCCTCCCGATATATCCAAGGAAAATTTCGCATGCCTGCGCTTAAACAGAAATGTTATCAAGAACCATCATTACGATAAAGACGAGAATACAGATCAGATTTTCACAAAGAGTAAAAGCGAGGATGGAGAGGCTAGTGCCTGAATCATGTACGGGCTTGATTCATCAAGCCCGTAGACATCCTGACCACAAAGTTCACGAAGGTCGCGAAGGAAAACAGGTAAAGGGAGCACGATTTCATTCAGGAATCGTTAGGCATAAATCTCTTTATACCCTCAATATCAACACCATCTTTATAATCGCATACGATCCCAACGCTATATCTTGCTCTTGTTACAGCAACATAAAACTTTGAACGGGTAGTTGGAGCTAAATCAAAATCATTGTCTTCCAACCACGAGATAATTGCATTCGTAGGATATATCAAAACTCTATCAAAGGATAACCCCTTAGAATCACCGAAAGTCCTTACAAAATAACCTTCGTTTACGGGAGTTCGCTTATCATATCTCAGTTGCGCAGGTCCAAACATTTTTAGGTAATGTTCAACATCTTGTTTTTTTACTAAAAACATACCGTCGTGATTCGTTGTGTTGGTGTTACCCGATATTGCTCGTGGAAGATTTGGGAATAACCTATTTGAAAAATCGCAAATAGCGGCAATACATCGGTGGTTTACAAATAACGACGTGATATCTTTTTCAATATTAATAGAGCCATCCTCGAAAAAGTGAATAATCTTAGATTTTTTGTATCTCCTGTTTTTCGAAGAACTATTTGTTGAATATGTACCCTGTCTCGGATCACCAACCAAAAGAGTATTGATTTTGTTGCTGAATAATAACCTCAATAATTCTAAGTCATAACCTGCCAAATCCTGAACTTCGTCTATAAAAATATGGGTGTAAATTCTTGACAACCTGTCAATAACTGCTCCTTTGCTATTCGCATTACATTTTAAAACGAATTTTGAAAGTTTATCCGAGTATATTTTATTGTTATCCGAAAAGTAATGTTTTTCTGTGTCAGCCTCCGGTATACCTGGGGCTGATTGCTTATTCATTAAGACTATACCCTTAATATCTTTTTCAAACAATTCCCCCTGACACGGTCTTACACCATGTTGTAGCAAAAAAGAGAACCACGTTTGGACCCTAATATTTGCGGGGATACATTTGTTGTGTTCGATGATTACCTTACATATTTCAGCCTCGTTAGCTTCTGTATATGTTGTGATAAGCACATGCCCATCTTTTATTTCCAAGGCTTCTCTAACAACATGGGTTGTCTTACCCGAACCAGCGGCAGCAATAATAAGTTTGTCCTTACTCATTAGCTCTCTCAATCGCATCTAAAATATATTGCGGAAATTTGGTTTCTTCAGACGTGTCGAATATTTTTAAGGCGCAGACAGTTTTATTCTCATTCATATACTTATACAGGTCATCATCCTTTTCATATTTGGTTCCGAATATCTTATTTAACTTATCTAATCCATTTACTTTGACCATCTTGGGTTCGAGCGTATTGTAATTAAATGGCCTGTCACCTATTTTCAAATTGCCACTATCTACAACGGTATCAAAACAAATTTTGATAAAGTCTTTTCGCAAATAATCGCAATATTTATTTTCTAATGCCCGAACGTCTCCATCATTGTCTGTAACAACAATAGTGGGTTTCCTTATTTTCTTTGCTATTTCTAAAAACCTTAAAAACGAAGTTCCCACGGAAATAACGTCTACCCCATCTTCGATAGGTAGTTTCCCAGCATTGTTCCCAATATATGCCTTTTGAACAATTAATTCATCCGAGTCGCCTTCAACCAAAATCGCTTTTTTGCAAAGTAAAAGTCTTAATGTGTCATAACCTGACAGTTTTTCGAAAAAGCTTTTTGTCTCAGCGGTTAACTCATCGAATTTTGTTGTATTTTGACCATACAACAGAATAATACTCCCCAGCCCTAATTTATTTGCCACAAAACTACTGTGCGTAGACACTATGACCTGTTTTTCTTGATTGCCTTGTTTAAGCTCACAAATCAATTGATTGAGCTTGCTATGTGATAAATGATTTTCCGGCTCCTCCAATAAAAGAATACTCGCTGCTTTTGATTTCTTCTGACCTAAAGACAATTTGGTCTTCACTATCGTCTGCTCTCCCTTTCCAATGTGGTGAAAGGGAACATCGTTTAAATAAGTCATCAAGCTATTTTCCCAAGCATTCTTAGATGATAGGTCTACTGAAATCTTAACCTCCTTATCAGATATATTGATCGCTTTCTTAATTTTTGTATTAATGACGCCGATAGAAGGATCTCCCATAAAACTTTCTTTCATTTTTCTATGAGCTTGCGATATGGCGACAACATCCTCTATATCAAGGAAATCTCGAACGATTTGAGAAATATATACATCGGATCCACTCCGATAGCGGTAACTTGATGAATCAATTAATGCGGATTTTAGTTGAATGCTTCTGGGTGTAATTATTTCACGTGCAAAAGAGCTCCAAACAACATCATAATATTCTATTGGTATCGTTTTTATACCGCCGCTCTCGACCAGGGTTTCATACTCAGCTTGGTATTTTTCATCAAAAGCAATTTTTAGTGACACGCCACAATCATATATCCTCTTACTGTTTTTATCTCCTTCTAGCATGGGCATACTTTCTCCACCAATGTAGATCTCAATAAGAATATACGGGGGCTCCGCGATGCCTTCGTTCCTGTCTGCGAAACTCTTAATATAATTATCAACCACCTCATTGTTGAACAGGTACTGCGTAAGTTCATTCTTTAAATATTTACCGTTAAGTATCCCCGTAAGGGCTAAATGGATCGCTTCTAAGATGGTCGACTTTCCAACTTCGTTATCTCCGACAAAAATATTAAGCCCTTCATTTAGTTTTAGATTAAAAACACCTTTGAAACATTTGAAATTTTCTATCATGACCTCCTTAATATATATTTTAAAATTCTCCTTATTCATAATTAGCATCCTCACTGTCGGGGGGATCTTGTTCAGATCAACTAACTTACTGGCTACAAGATCTGATTTCGGATTCCTTGCAGCAATACCATGCGAAAAAATCCCTTCTTATATGCTGAATACTTTGCCCCACTTCATACCATTTGTCACCCATAATTTTATGTTGTAAACATATCAAATATACCGCCCGCCCCAGTAGAATGTGAACGAAATTTACTCAATTTTTGTTGGAATAATTTTGCCGGTCACTTCGTCTATTAATACAGGAGACCATCTACCCAGGAGGTCAATATGCCGACATGCGCAAGGAACCATCAACTAAGAGGTTCGCTCATATACCACGTGTTCAACAGGAGCGCCGTCCGGGAACCTATCTTCCACACCGGTGAAGACTTTCAGCACTTCATGAACCTACTGGCGCGTTATAAGAAGGATTTTTCGGTAAAAATCTATCACTGGGTGATTATGCCAACCCACTTTCATCTACTTATCGAGATAAAAGAGCCCCTTCTGGTATCAAGCCTTATGTCGGGATTAACGCACGCCTATACCATTTATCACCATAAGAAATACCTGACGCGCGGCTTCCTATGGCAAGGAAGATTCAAACTGCAACCGGTACAGAAAGAGGGATATTTGATTACCTGCGGCAGATATATCGAAAGGAACCCTGTGAGGGCTGCGCTAGTCGAAAGGGCGGAAGAATATTTATATAGTAGCGCTCGGTTCTACTGTTCGGGTATCCAGAACATAGTCACTAATGAATCTCCCTGCTACACAAACTTTGGCCCCGATGATAGGAGAAGGCAGGTGAGATATCGGGATTTCTTAAAAAACTCCAGCAGCGAAGAAGAAAAACCATTTCGGAACCTCGAACAACCGGTTGGAGGAGAGGATTTCGTGAGGTTATTGCGGAAAACGGGCGCACGCTACATGCCGCAGCACCTGGGCAGGCCGAGGGGGGATATTTTATCCAGTACTCTTTGATTCAGAACAAGTTAACTAATACGACTGGCCGTTTTTCTCGCCATTTCCTCCCCCATCCAGGGGGAGGGTTAGAGAGAGGAGGCTGCCGGCGCTTTTGTTTCTCTTTTACTCTTTGTGAAAATCCGCGTTCATCCGCGCTCATCTGCGGCAAAATTTTTTCTCTGTGGAACCTCTCCGTGATCTCCGTGGTAAAAAAATCCGTGTTTATCCGTGGTTAAATTACCTCTGTTTCTTTCCCTCAAATCCACGGCTAATTCAAATCAAACCCATTCGAGACTTCGACGGGGGGCTGCGAGGGGAAGCCGTCGCCCTTCTTGATGAACGCCGCCGCGAAGACCCAGCGGCCGGGAGCGCCCTTCGGGGCGGTGAATGAGAGCGAACCGCTCGATACCGTTCCGCGCAAGGGGAACTTGACCCCATTGAACGTGGCCTGCAAACTCTGCGGGTTGTACTTCACCGGCCGCATCTTCGAATCGAAAATGAACAGAGCCTTGCTAGAAACGATCTGCTTGACGGTGAGCGTCGTATCCTCCGAGGGGGGATCAAGTGCCGCCGCCAGATACACCGCGCAAGGGACATTTCTAAATCCATAGCTATCCTCGAAGGCTTCCCATTGGAGATTTATCTTCTCACCAGAACTGAAATCGGTCCCGTTCGTGACATCAAGCTCGACGTAGTTCGGCGTCGGCGTGGGCGGGGGTTCGAATACATATAGTCTGTTGTCGTCGGAGCCTACGCAGAGCCGTCCATCCACTCCGATGGACGGGGAGGAACGGACGCGGCTCCCCGTCGAATAGCTCCAAGAGAGGGCACCGGAGGGCGTGAGCGAATAAAGCCGGTAGTCATAAGAGCCGAAATATACTTGGCCATCGGCGCCGATAGCGGCGGATGAGAAGATATTGTCGGCGGTCCTGTAACTCCATATCAAATCTCCCCCGGACGTGAAGGCATAGAGGGTATTGTCGTACGTGCCACCCATGCAGATCTCGCCGGATGAGGAAACGGCCGCTGTGGTATACATCGGGTTCCCCATCCTATAGGTCCACATAAGGGCGCCCGATGGGGCGAGGCAATACACTACGTTGTTTCGCGCGCCACAGTAAATCCGGCCGTCGGCGTCTATGGAGGGTCCCGCATCCACCTTATCTCCCGCCAGATAAGTCCAAACCAGGTAGCCATCCGACCGTACGGCGTAGAGCCTGTTATCTTCCGAGCCGACATAAATGAGGCCGTTCTGGCCCATGGCCGGCGATGAGTAGAGATTGCCGGTGGGAGCTATGAATTGCCATTTAAAACTCCCGTTGGACTGGAAGGCCCAGAGGTGATTGCTGTCCGATCCGACGTAAAAGCAGCCGTCGGGGGTGACAAGAGGGGAAGAATTGATCATGTCACCGGTCGATATGATGATCGAGGGTGCGCCCGAGGGTTTGAGGAAGTACACCTTACCGTCCCACGACGCCATGCAGATGCGGCCGTTTTCATTCACTGCGGGAGAGGCGATAATGGCCGCGCCTGCCCTGTAACTCCAATTAAGGGCGCCGGAAGGAGTAAAGGCATACAGGTGCGAATCCTGCCAATCCCCCACGTATATGCTCCCATCAGCCGCAATGCAGGGAGAACCCCATATCCATCCCCCCACCTGATAACTCCATGATAAGATCGGCTTGTCTGAACCGGCGCATTCGCCCTGCCCCGTGCGCTGAGGGTCGTGATGGAACATCGGCCAGGGGCCTTCAGCGAGCTGGGCGTGGAGAGGGAGAATGGCAAATACAAGTGCGACAAAAAGGACGGATGCGTAGCCATAACTTCTCTTAAACATGGTTTTCTCCTCCGATCTGGCAGCCGACACTTAACCCGGTCTATTCACCAACCGCCTAGGAAAACCAAAATTCGAGCCGGAGAAACGGAGAGGGGGAGAGCGGGCGAAAGATAGAGTCGGCGAATGGGTTAAACGGTGAAGGAGCGGTTTTGAATCTCCAGAGTCGCCGCTTCGCCCATTCTCCGACTCTCCCACTCACCGTTTCGAACTGCGCGCCCATCTTCTCTCTTAAAGCGCATCAATCCCCAACTAATGGGTCTGGGGCTTGCGCAGGGGCGCCCAGGTCTGGTGACGACGCCTTTTGCAAAGATGCACCGGATTCGACCGCAGGAACCACCCCTTTTTCTTTCGCCTCGCCGCTGAGTTCCACGGGCTTCGCTTCGCCCCCTGCAGCTTTGTCAATAGATGAGGTTTGACCCTGGATCTTGGGGAGTTTTGTCGGGCTGGGTTTTGCAAATCTCACCTTGGCCCCCGACGACTTGACCTTCGCGCCCGAGCTCGACTGCTTGACCTTGTGTTTCTTCCCGGTCTTCTTGACCTTCCATTTGTCGGTGCCGGACTTCTTCACCTTCACCCACTCGCCGGTATTCTTGTCCTTGACCCACTGGGTATCCTGTTGGGTATCCTGCCCGGCGGCCATGCCGGATGACAGGGTGAGGGCGAACAGCGCCGTCAACATACACATGTACAACCTACTCATGACACCTCCTTTTAGAAAATCCCAAATCCCAATGATAATGCACATGAGGCGCTAAAATCCAGTCCCATCCTTTTGGGATTTGGAGGTTGGGATTTGCCGTTAGCTGCCTCAATGGCTTTCTACTTTGCCCATGATACGGACTTTGATAGACTTCAACTAAGTATAACATACTTGACTCGCTGATAGCCAGGCGGGTGAGTGGATCAGTGACGAATATCCAGCCTGACAACCGATTTGGGGTTTGCCTGCCCGCAACGCTCTCGCTTGCGAGGCGGGCGGGGGATTTGTCGATATAAGGAGGCCCCTATGAAGCATACCGTCGCCGGCGTGGCGCTGATTACATGCATCGCAGCGGGTTGGGTTATGGCCCAGGCACCAACCGTCGAAAAAGCGGGGACTTCGGTTTCCCCTCCACAGGCAACCGCAACCGACAAAGCACGCGCACAGAATCCCTCCGAGCGCACGCTCCGCTTCATCACCGATTTCGATTCGCCCCCTTTCTCTTTCAGAAAGGGCACGGAACGTGCGGGCATTGAAATCGACCTTGGCGAAGCGATCGGAAAAGCACTCGGGGCGAAAATCGAGTGGGTACAGATGAATTTCAGCGTCAACGCATACGCGAGCACGCTCGACAGGGGGAAGGCCGACGCGGCGATAGCCAGCATCAGCATCAACGGCGACCGAAGAGAGATGCTCGCATTCACCCGTCCCTACTACCGCGCGGGGTTCGCCATCGCCGTGCAGAAAGACGTAGACTGGGAGCACCAGTGGTTCACCTCCGGGCTCGAGGGATGGAAAATCGGCGTGATGCGGGCGACCACCTGCGAGCAGTGGGCCCGCGACAATCTCGACGGCAAAGTCGAGACCTACGCAAACGTCGACCGCCTCGCCCAGGCGCTCAAGAACTCGCGGGGGGCGCTCAAGAGCGGGAAGGCCGGCTTCTGCATCCTTCACGACGAAACCATTCTGAAATGGATCCTTTCCGACTATAGCTACCACTATCAGATCCCCGAGAGAAAAATCGCCCGTGAATACTACGGCATCGCGGTGAGCAAGAATAATCCGAAACTCCTCGCAGAGCTCAACACGGCGCTCGGGAACCTCCGCAAAAATGGCACCTACAAGAAAATCTACCAGAAGTGGTTCAACGAGGCTGAAGACATGCCGATGTTCGATGAATAGCGGACGTCGCATACTCAAGCCGCCACCCATTGGTATGTCCCGCATCGGGCAAGCCGCCTGCGCGCTCCTCGGCCTCCTTCTCTCCTCGGGATGCACTACTCTCAACGTCCAGAAAATTTCACCCCAGGGCGATGTGTATCCCTCCAAGCTCGCCCCCGATGCGCCGCTCGTCCTGGCGATACCGGGGCTCGTGGTGCCGGGCTTAAACATCACCCAGGAACAGCACTTCGGCCGCCTGCCCGAGATGCTCGCCGCCGAGGGGATCCCATGCCGCATCCTCGCCTACGACACCCCCGACGATCCCGTTTCCAGGCAGGCCGCGCTCTACTCCCCCGACCACGGCCTCGCGTGGACGCGCGTCGGCCCGGCGATGGCGAGAGAGTTCGAGGCGGAGAAGGAGCGGCGCGCCGCGCTCGGGATGCCGCCGCCGAAGAAACTCGTCCTGATCGGCTACAGCCAGGGCGGCGTCCTGTTGGCCCAGATCGCAAACGGGGTCTTCTACAACTTCAAGCGCGAATACGCAAAGGCCGTCGGTGAATTCGGAGACGAATGGGCGGCGCTCCAGAAGGATCCCGAGTTCCTGCTTTTTATCAACATGCTCGACGATTACGTCGCGATCAAAAACATCAAAACCCAATACGAAACCCTCTTCAGCAATAGCCCATCGCTAAAGCGATTCTACGGGCGCATGGAGAAAAAACTCGCCCGCCAGCACGAAGAGTTCCTTCGCTACCTCGTCGACCCGGCGAGCAAGCACCCCGGCATCAAAAAGTTCGAGGGGATAGGGAGCCCGTACTATCCGAAGAGATATGAAAAAATCAGGGAGTATGCGGCCGCCCGTGAATCCCGCTCCGAGGCCGAGAAAGAGCGGAACAGGCAATTCTTCGTCACATATGCGCAGTACCGCGACCTCCTCGACATCCAACCATATTTCATAACGGCCGCCGCCTCGCTCTTCGGCTCCCCGCAGGCGAACGACACCATCAACATCGTGAAGTGGACGCCTCTCATCAGACGCTTCATCATCGGGAGGGAATACGAGCAGATAAAACAGACCGAGCTCGGCACCGCCCAGCACCTCGAGAGGATAGAAAAACTCGTCGAGGAAAGCAGGGACAAACGTTATCCGATCGCCCCATCCCAAGCGCTCGCCATCGTGGGCGCGAACGGCGCCTCTGGTGACGGGCTGGTGGACCAACCCTCCGCCCACCTCAGCATGCACACTTACACGCGCATGAGGGTGAAGGACAGCGACGACGGCCGGCGGCGCTTGGAAGAGGTCGAGCAAGTAACGCTCCCGCAACTCGCGGTCGCGCCCCTCGGGGTCATGCATTTACCGGAGAAGACGATGTGGGGCCTCGCCGGGACAAAGTACGGCGCGGCGTACATGGTGCCTGGGAATCCGGCCTATCCGTACATCCTGAATTTTATCAGGGGCGACTGGGCGGCGATCCAGCGGGACCTCGGCCGCGACGCCGACCTCTTCAGGCAGTTCATGGTCGAGGTATCGTTCAAGGGCCGGAAGATGGACGAATCCGACGTGCGATGGGAAGACGTATCGCCAAATGTTGAGGTGACGGGGCGCTATTTCAACGAGGACAGCCGCACGCTCGTCTGGACGGGATATTTCAAGGAGACGGGAATGCTTGCGCAACTCCAGGAGAAGGCGCGCCTCCTGAACCTCACCGACATGCTGCCCGGCGTGCGCGACGTCTTCGGCAAATCGGGGGCCGAGAGGCCCCACCTCCTCAAAAATCTACGGAGGCACGCGCACCTAATCGACCCCGCCCCCCTTATCCCGAAATCGGAAAAGGTGCTCGGATGGACCGGCCTCGTGGGAGAGGAAATGAAGGAGGGAGCGGGGACCGTCCAGTTCACGGTCCGCCTATCCGGCGGTGAAAAGGTCCCGTTCAAATGCGCCGTTCATCCGGGGCGAATCAGTTTCGTAATGATCGAGACCGGAGCTGAACTGCTGCAGAAATCCCAAACCCCAAATCCCAATATTAGCGGCAAGCTACAGATATTTTCAGCACCTGATTGACCTGATTATCAGAGAAAATCATAGCAATAATGTCTGGTTGCCCTCTTTTACTCTTTGTAAAACAAACCCGCGTCCGATTCTCCGTGCAATCCGTGTAATCTCCCGAAGGGATCCCGTTGGGGCGTGGATAAAAACCTTACCGTCGTCCGCCGCCGCCATGAAAACCGCCTCCCCCGTGGAAACCGCCGCCGCCGAAGCTCTGCCGGCCGCCCCCGAAGCTTGACCGCCCCTCTCCAAAGTCATGCCGCTCCCCGCTGAAACCCTGGCGATCCCAGTTCCGGTTGGAAACGTTGCGGGCCGCAAAATCGTTATCGAAACCCCTTGAGCGCTCCGCCCCATGTTGACGCGCATAATTATGGGAGTCCAGATCGGAGCGGTCTAAGCCCGACGCCGGAAATGATACCTGCCGCTCCGGAACGTCCGCCGCGGACGGGCGGCTCAACCCGTGAATCTGTGTGATGTCCCGCCCTTGGAACGCAGAACGCTCCACGCCGGGCAGGGACAAGTCGCGAGCGGCTTCGCCGCCGGCCGTCGCGCCTTTCGACCATCCATTTTTCCCGTACTGCTCCCAATTGTCTTTCAATCGGTAGATGTCCCCGTTCCGGTCCGCGAAGACGTTGTTCTCAATCCCGCCGGCCACCTTTGATTGAAGGGTCTGCGCCCTGCCGGTTTCGGCGGCGTGCGCGGGGTTATCTTGCCTCTTATAGATATTGTCTCTTAGCTCGTTGCGGTCAAAAGTCTTATCTCCTACGGTGAGCTTCCCATCGCCGGCGCTTATTTTTTTGCCGGCGACCTCTCCCGTGCCGATGCCCTTACGTTCTTTATTGATCTCATTCACGAGCTCATTGCGCGTGTACGTGTGGCCGTTAACGGTGACTTTCCCATCCCCCGCCTTTACGCCGTACTTGTCGGCGAGGTATCCCCACGAGTGGTAACCCCCAGGCCCCCACCAGCCGCCATGGCCGTCGCCCCAATATACCCAGTGCCTCCCCCAGTATCCGGCGCCACAGTACCAGCCGCCGGTCCAAGGGTAGTAGACCGGATCGAAGCCCCACGTCCACGGCCTCGGGTAATACGCATCTCCATACCAGCCGTGGTAGCAGTATCCCGTGCCATATACAACCGTCCCCCCGTAGACGTAGCTGGACGTATACCCAGGCAGATAGCCGGTGTATACCAGATCCGGGGTCGAGTCATAGACGTTAACGTACTTGACGTTGTACAGGGGGCAGGTCGGAGGGATGGTGTAGATAACTTTTGGCACCTCCGTGCAGACCGCCCAGGGACCGGTGGAACTGTCGGCCACGTACCAGACCGCCTGATAGCAACAGTAGTATTTATTTTCCACCTTGATGACGGAGTACGAGGTATTGACCGCATAGCTCATCCCGGTCCCTTCTATTTTCTCGAACTTGGGTTTCCCGTCGTAGGTAACCGTTAGAGTGGCTTCACTCCGCTTTATGGCGGCGGTTTGGGGAATGCTCGCATCGAGCACCGCATCCTTGGCCTGCTCGGTGCCCGCCACGCTTGCGAGCACGCGCCCCTTGGGAGAGTCGGGGGGAATCTTGGCGAAGGCCTGCGGGAGCTTGTCCGCCGGCGCGTACGTCCAGGGTCCGTTCAACGACGCGCTTTTATACCAGCGGCCGGCGAGGAGGACGTAATACTGCTGCGTCGCAACCTCCATGAATACGTCGCTCCCGGTGTTGCTCATGTATAGAAGGTCGTTGCCCTCGAAAGGGGTGTAGGTGGGATCGCCGTTAGACACGATGAGTTCCGTCGGCTCGGTCGCAACGATGACCCGCGGCATTCCCGTCGCGGACGGCTGAGGCGTCGCGGCGGGAGCCTGACCCTGAGCGGGCTCGGGCGGCGCGGCCGCCAGCACCGCCGCTGGTACGTTCTCGGCCTTCTTCCACTGCCCCGTAACGTCCGTAGCGGTCATCCAAACATCGCCGCCCCTGAGATAAAACGCCTTTCCATCCATGTCGAAAAGCATGACGAACGGGGTATTCACCACGCGCATCACCCTCGAATCCTTGATCTGCTTAAGCTGCGGTTGCCCATCCAGAGCGACCAGGACTGCCGGAGTGGCGCTGAAGATGATCTTGGGCGGGGCGGTGGAAAGGCTCTCGGCGGCAACCTGCTCCTTCTTTGCAAGATCAAGGCCGGCCAGGAGATGATCGAGCGAGAAGGTCGAGCTAGCCCGGGTTAAATTGGTCTCGAGGACCTTCGCAAACTGCGACTCCTGATCGGGGGTCGCGTGGGGAAACCTGCTTTTCGGAACCTTGATGTCGAGGATCGTCACCGTGCGCGCGTCGCGATCGGTTGAAACCCGAGCATCGATCCAGACGGCGCCGAAGATCGGCTCCGTCTTACCTTGCGGCGTCACCGACACGGCGGCGCGGGCGGTAAGCCGGCCGTCCTTGAACGTTTCGGGCTGCGGCTGATAGAGGACGATCTTCCCCTCGGGGAGAACGAACTCCTGTGGCCAATCGGGGGTATCGGCGAGCGCGCACGATGAGTACAGCGCCAAAACGATCAAGCAATAACGCATATAGTACATGATCTTCTCCTTTTGAGTTCGAGGGTTGCCATATTATTATCAATTAGAGATCTTACCAAAATTGGGAGCTTGTAAGCAGGGCTGATTGACCGACGCGCTCGAAAAAGCAAAAATCCCAACCACAATGGGGCTCCTGCGGGGAGTGGCTGAATCCGTATCCGTGGGTATTCGTCCCGTCTAAGCGGGATCAGCGTAAATCCGTGGCAAAACCCAGCGCTACGCGATGGACCTGGCCCTTTCGCTGCGGGGCCTGCCCTTGCCTTTCTTCGGCGTGATGCCGAGGTTATCCATCCGATATTTGAGCTTCCGCCGGCTGATCTTGAGTCGCCGCGCGGCCATCGTTTGATTCCAGCGGCACTGTTCAAGCGCGTCGAGGATCAGCCGTTTCATAAGATCGTATTCGGCGGCCTCCAGGGAGGGAATGCGGGAGGGCGCGGGCGGCGGCTGTTCGGGCTCGTTCCCATCAGTCCCCGGCTGGACGATCGCCCGCACGACGCGCCTGAGGTCGTTCGCGTCAAAGGGCTTGACGAGGTAGTCGGCGGCCCCGAGCCGCATCGCGTTCACCGCCATTTTCATATCCTTGATGGCGGCCAATATCACCACCCCGGCCCTGCTTCTTTTCTTAATTTCACGGAGGATGGCTAGTCCCCCGAGGCCCGGCATGAGGATGTCAAGGAACACTAGGTCGATCTCATCCTCCGCGATCGCCTCCATAACCCCCTGCCGCGTGGCGGCAAGGCGAATGTCGTAAAAATCCCCAAGGATAAACCGCACCGATTCACACGTGCCGCGCTCTTTGTCCACGATGAGGATCGTTTTCATCAATGCACCCTACTTCTCGCCGCCGGCCTCGATAGGAATCACCACTTTGACCACGCTTCCCTTCCCGGGAGCGCTTTCCACCCCGATCGACCCCTGGTGATCCATCACGATTCTCTTCGCGATGGCGAGGCCGAGCCCTATGCCACGCGTCTTCGAGGCGGCAAAGGGGGTAAACATGTCTCCGACCTCATCCGTGCCCATCCCCTCACCGTTATCCTGGAACGAAATCTCCACCGCCCCGTTCTTCCCGTGCAACGACTGCGTCAGCGCCGTCGAAATGGTGATGGTCCCCTTGGGGGGAATCGCCTCGGCGGCGCTGTCGATGATGTTGGCAAACGCCTCGGAGAGGAGGGCCGAATCGACGTGCGCCACCAGCGGTTCCTGCGCAAAATTCCTGACGATCCTGGCGCTCTTTGCGGCGAGTTCCTCCCTCTCCGAGTTCAGGGCTTCTTCGATAACCCTATGCACGGGCGTGGATCTCAACTGCACGGGCGGCGAGTCGGCGAATTTCGTAAGCTGGGTGATGATGTCGTTCAAGCGCTCGATTTCATGGTTCACCACCTTGAAAAATTCCTCCCTGAACTCCTTGTCCTTGTATCTCTGCGGGAGGAGCTGCGCGAAGGTCTTAATCGGGACGAGAGGGTTTTTCACCTCATGCGCAAGGCGGCCCGCGACCTTGGCCCAGAACCCGATCCTCTCGAAATCCCTCTCCTTAGCCTCCATTTTCTTAATCGCGGAAAGGTCCGCGAAAGTCAGGATGGCGCCGATGGCATGCTCCTCTTCGTCCCTCATCAAGTAGGTGCTCACGCCGAGCGGCTTCTTGCTCACCGGCGAGACGATCTCGTGGCGCGCGTACACAACCTCGCCCCTCAGCGTCCTTAGCAGGAGGTCCGCAAACACCGAGCCCATCTTCTCCACCTTATGCCCCACGATGTCGGCCCTCGCGATCCCGAGGATCTCCTCCGCGGCGGCGTTGAACAGGGTGACCATTCCCTGGGAATCTATGGCGACGATGCCGCTACCTATGTGGTTCAGCACCTCCTCGTTGTTC
Source organism: uncultured bacterium (assembly GCA_964460305.1). GTDB lineage: Bacteria > Auribacterota > Tritonobacteria > UBA1439 > UBA1439 > JAPLCX01. The sequence goes on along the minus strand of CAYWRA010000006.1, from coordinate 9,202 downwards.
GCGCGGCTCCTCGCGATGTCCCTGTAGAGCAGGGCGTTCTCCACCGCCATCGCAAGATAGGTCGTGAGTATGGAGAGGAGCTCCAGATCGGTGTCGCTGTACTGCCGCCCCGTCATCCTCCTACCCAGCGCCAGTATGCCGATGAGATTCCCCTTTGCACACAGTCCAGAAATAACCTCCGCGTCAAGCGACTCGGCCTGCCTGTAGAGGTCGAACTGGCCGCCGCCCGTCATCTGCCTCGTGAGCAGCAGTTGATTGTGCCTGGAGAGCCACATCGGGAGGAGGTCAGACGGTTCCATGGTGTACGTGGAGATGAGCTCCTGGAGATAGCCGCAGGAGGCGACCGGTACGTACTTGCCGACCCGATGGTCGAAGAGGAATATGGCGGCCCTCCCCGCGCCGAACGTCTTGATCAGGCTTTCGATCGCGAGGTCGAGGAGCCTCTTATGATCGAACACTTGCGAGATGGCCTTTGAGAAACCCCTTACGAGCTCATGGTAAAAGTGGGCGACGCCGCTCTCTCTGTCCGGGCTTACGCCCTCCGGGATCCGCGGCCCCGCGGTCTTGAGAAACTCTATCTCGTGGAGGAGCTCCTTCCTTTCGATGGCCCGTTCCACCAGATCCCGAATCCCCCGGCGGTCGAAAGGCTTCTCCACCACGACGTACGCACCCGCCTCCCGCACTTCGCCGACGACCGAAGCATGAATCGAGGGGACAAGGACGAGGATCGGCAGCGAACGCTGCGTCTGGAGGAGCTTCCTGACCGCCGCCGCGGTATCGTGATCCCTGACGCTGGAGTCCAGGATCACAAAGTCGGCATGACCGTTGGCCACCTCCCTGATCCCATGGCCGGCGGTCGATGCCTTCACCAAGTGCGCGATATCGGAGAGCACAAGGTCCAGCGTTTCAAGCAGAGGTTTCTCGTTAGAAATAACTATCCCGCATTTCATTTAATCATCCTCATGTCACGGACACCGGCGACTCCTGTGGCAGCATGGGCATCGTGATCAAAAACGTCGTCCCCTCCCCCACCGCGCTTTTCACGTCGATGGTCCCGCCGTGCTCCTCGATGATGCTGTGCGCGATGGCAAGGCCGAGGCCCGCCCCGGATTCCTTTGTGGTGAAAAACGGGTCGAAGAGGTGAGGCAGGTCCTTCGGATCGATGCCCTTCCCCGTATCGGCTATTTCAATGACCACACAGTCCTGGGACCAGAGCCGATGGAGCCTCCTGGCGAGCCCCTCTCCCCGCGCGGAAACGGTCCCCGATTCGGTTGCGTACCTCACGCCGACTTTCACCGTCAGGACCCCCGGCTCCTCCATGGCCTGCAGCGCGTTGATGATGATGTTCAACAGCACCTGCTTGAGCTGATCCCCGTCAGCCATGATCGTCAGCGGCCGTTTTCCGATATCCTCTCTCACCTCGATGTTCTGCTCGGCGAGCTTGCTCCTCAAGAGAAAGAGCGTATTGCCGAGGATCTCGCATATGTCCGTTTTCCTGAATGAGGGGAGCGACGGACGGGCGAAATCGAGGAGTTGCTCGACGAGATAGTTGATCCTGTCAACCTCCTGATTTGCGAGCCTTGAAAAGTTCTCCCTGAATTCCCGGTCGCTGTATTTTTCCGGCAGGAGCTGCGTGAACGTCTTGAGGGCAACGAGGGGATTCTTGATCTCGTGGGCCATCCCGGCGGCGAGCGTGCCGAGGGAGGCGAGCCTGTCGGCGCGGCGCATCTCCATTTCGAGCACCTTCCGCTCCGTGAGATCCGAGAAGACGATAAGGGCTCCCAGCGTCTTCCCGTCATAGCTATTGAATATAGACGAACTCACCGCGAGCGGAAGGTCCTTGTCCGCCTCCACCTTGACCACCACCTCCTCCGCGCTAACGCTCACCCTGTTCCTCAGCGTATCGAGGAGCACGTCTCTGAGCTCGGGGGCAAGGAGGCTGAGGTCCGAGCCGAGCGCGCGGGCCGCCCTTACGCCGAGCATCTTCTCCGCCCTGGCATTGAAGGCGGTGATCCTCCCGTTCAGGTCTATGGCAACGACCCCGCTCGTCAGATTGTTCAGGAGGATCTCCTGATAGATCTTGCTCTCCTCCACCTTGGTATAGAGCTGGGCGTTTTCGATGGCGACGGCGATGTGATTGGAAAGGGTGTTGAACATTTCTATGTCCTCGAGCGTGAAGGCCTCGCCCGTCTCCTTGCTGCCGAGGAAAAGCACGCCCGTCAACACATCCTTGGAAAATATGGGGACGCATATGTCGGCCTTCAGGTTCTCGAGCAACGTCACGACCTCGTGGGTCTCCCGCGATTGCGGAAGCCGGCCGAGCTGCTCCCTGAGGATGAGATCCCTCCTCCACTGGAGCTTCCGTATAAGGGGACTGTCCTGGGCTATGACGCCGTAATCGCTCAAGACCCCGTCATTCCCATGATGGGCCATCGCGATGAACGCCTTGCCGGGATATTGGGGTAGAAAAATGGAACCGCGCTCCACCCCCATCGCCTTGGTGATCACCCTGAGGATGAGGGAGAGCAGCTCCTCGAGGCTGTAGATCGAGGTGAGGATCCTACTCAGGTCGCTCAATATCTTCCGGTGGTCGTATCTCTTTTTGAAAAGCGTCTTGTCGATGAACGCCTGTATCCCCTCTTTGACGGGGGCAAACGCAAACGCGATCAGGAGGGCGGCCACCATCGCCGGGATCAGCGTCTGCAATCCCATGATGCCGCCGAAGAGCCAGTTGGAGAGGAGCACGATCCCGACGTATCCGGCCGTAATCGATGCGGTAAGCAGCGCGTAGAGCGTCGTGCGCTTGATGACGATGGTGATGTCCATCAGTTGATATTTCACGATCGCATAAACGATGCAACCGGTCATGACAAGCGCAAAAATAGGGCCGTACCCCTCCGTCTGCTCGATGCCGAGATAGGGCGCGAAAAAATTGGTGAGTGACGCAAAAACGAGCTCCAGGAATATCCCAAGAAACACGTACTGGATCTGCAACCGTTTTATGCCGCTGTAATTTTTCCATTTTCGCCCCAGGCTGATGAACCCCAGGATGAAGGCAAAGAGAAAATACGCGACGAAGAGCGAGAAGACGTGGCCATACTCCGTCCTGGGTATTTGCGCCCCCAGGGTGACCCTCTTTAAGAGAGACGGCGTGAACAAGAACGGGACGAAGCAAACGCTGATGACGAAAAAGACGAGATTCCTGAATTTGATCCGTTTCCCTTCGGGGAATACGGAAACCAGGAGAAAGAAACCAGGGGGAATAAACACCGCCGTCGCGAAGCACATCCGGATCCAGAACAACGCGCTCGCGCCATTCCACGAAATCACGCCCATGTAGACGGAGATCGTCCACATGGACATTATGAGCGCGAACAGGCTGAAGACCCTGTTCACCGTGCTGAGCGGATTGCGTTTATACACGAATACGGCAAAGCCGATGTTGACCATCGCCGCAATGATTAAGAGAAGGGCGTTAAAGCTCACAACGGGCCTCGGTTCCGCGCGCCGCCGTCATAACGGCCTATGATGATCGCCGAATGCGTCCCGCCCACGCTATGGGTATTGATCAGAAGGACGTTCACCCTGTTATATCTCGCCCGGTTGGGAACATAATCGAGGTCGCATCGGGGGTCGGGGCGATCGTAATTTATCGTCGGGGGAATAATGTCGTCCCTGAGAATGAGACACGACGCAATGAGCTGAAGGCCCGAGGCCGGCGCGAGCGACTGCCCCATGTTGGATTTGACGGAGCTTATGGGAATGCGATACGCACGGTCGCCCAACGCCAGCTTAAACCCGTTCGTCTCGCTTACGTCGTAATCGATCATGGAGTTGCCGTGCGAACAGATGTAATCGACGTCCGATGGGTTCAGATTCGCGTTTTTCAGGGCGCTTTTTATCACCCTCGCGACGGTTTCCCCCGACATTTCGACCGCAACGACCTGGCCGGCCTCGGATACCGACGCAAATCCCAGTATCTCGCCGTAAATCGTCGCCCCCCTTTCAAGGGCATGGTCGAGCTCTTCCACGACGACCGCCGAGCCACCCTCGCTAAGCACCATGCCGTCCCGGTCGGCGTCATAGGGCCGTGAGGCCTTTTCGGGCGCGTCATTCCGTTTGGAAAGGACGCGGACGGCGCAAAACGTGCCGAAAGAAAAAGGCGACAAGGGGGCATCCGAAGCGCCCGCTACGATTGCATCGGCCTTCCCCCCCCTAACCTGGTCGTAGGCCCAATTGACCGCATCGATAGCTGTGGAACAGCCGGAAGAGATCGTCGTCACGGGACCCTTTATGCCAAGCTCTATCTGGACGTACGAAGAGGTGATGTGAGCCGTATATTCGACAAGGGTAAGCGGATGGATGGTCCTTACCCCCTTTTCGACGAAAACCGGTATCGGTTCCTCCACGATGCTGATGCCTATCGCGGACGATCCCATGCACGCGCCTATGCGATGGGGATCCGCGCCGTTGCGGTTGATTCTCGAGTCCTCGAAGGCAAGCCTCGCCGCAGCGACCGCCAACTGGGAAAAACGCCCCGACGAGGACAGGTTTTTCTTGGACATGAATTCTCCGGGCTTGAACCCTTTGACCTCTCCGGCGATCCTGGTCGGAAACTTGGAGGCGTCGAACCGGGTGATCTCGGTGATCCCCGATCTCCCATTGACGAGCGAATCCCAATAGACTTCCTTGCCTATGCCCACCGCCGAAACGGGGCCGAGGCCGGTTATTACCACCCGCCTTTTCACTTGGACAAGGCCCTCCCTACCGAATCGTTGATTTTACGGACAAGCTCCAGCGCATAGTCCGCGTCTCCCGCAATAAAAGCGAATCTGAGCTCATCCCTGAATGCCCTTTCTCTCCCGCGGTATCCCGCGTGGAGCGCCATGAGGGCCTGGTCGTCGGAGAAGTGCGTGAGGATCCCGCTTGACTCGATCTTCCCGGCGAAATCGTCCGTCATGCGCGCAAACCGTTTGTAGCTCATGTTATTGAGGCGGTAGGGCAGCGGCGCCCAATAGGCCGGCGGATAGAGAAGCTTTATTTTATAATTCAGCATCCGCCGCTCATAATCGCGCCCCTTCATCTGAAAATTATATTTTCCTGGTGAGCGCCTCCAGTCGGTCCCCGGATATATCCCAGGGAACTGGACCGGGACCGAATCCGGCGCCGCCTCCCTGAGGAGCGCGATGCTCTCGGCCTCCGTCGCCTCGGTCTCAAAAGGCCCCGGGAAAATCATGCTCCCCACGGTAAAGATGCCGGCGCTACGGCAGGCCTTCAACGTGCGGCGGATGAGCTCGGGCTCGATCCGTTTCGAAAATCCCTTTTGAAGCACCTCTCGCGAACCGGATTCTATGCCGAAGAAAATAGAATGGCATCCGGACCTTTTCAGCATCTCGAAATCCGAAACGCCCCCCTGCTGAATATGCCCGAAGGAGGAGTACGTGATCGCCAGGTTCTCCTCAAGTATCTTGCCCGCGATGTCCACCGCGTGTTTCAAGGGGGTCGTGGAACCCGCATAGCGGAAACAGGTAACGCCGAGGGAACTCATGATCTTCTTGATGTCGTCCACCACCCGCTGAGGGCTCTTCAGTCGTAGCCTCGATCCGCTCTTGACGGGCTGGATGCAAAAAGCGCAACGGTGCGGGCACCCCCTGCTCTCGTCGATCACGACGATTTTTATCTTCCCGTCGCCCGCCAGACCCGGGTAGACGTTCTCATCGTAGACGGGGAACGGCAGGCGGTCCAGATCATCTATCCACTTGGCGTCGTTGATGGCGACGGCCCCATCACGCTTATAGATAACGTTGGGGATCGTGGAGAGGGGCGCCTTGCCCACGCTATGCTCGCAGAGCGACAGAATGACCTCTTCCCCCTCCGCATAGATAAGGGCATCAAAAACGCCGGTCGCCGAATAGATGTGCTTCTTGAAAATGTCCACCTGCGGGCCGCCGGCGAAGATCTTGAGAGACGGGAATTCCCGCCTCATCCTCTCCGCGATGGCAATGGAACCGGTAAACCCGTCCCCGTTCCAGAGCTTGAACCCGATAAAGTCGGGACGCAACTCCCGGATCTTCCCGGCGATCTCATCTGCGATCTCCGAAACCACTCTCTTCTGGTGCCTCTCGAGCTTGTAGTTCAGGTACTTGAGCGACAGCGCATCTTTGAAAGAGACCCCTGGCGCCTTGCCGCTGCCGTCCAAAAGCCTCTGATAAATGGGCCTCGACTTTGCGGAAATCCAAGGGGGATACAGCCGCCGCATGGTGTCGATGGCGCCGTAGTCAAGGATGAGGGTCTTGTGGCCGGCCTCGATGAGGGCCCCTGCAAGATTGGCAAGGCCGTTATCCGGCATGAGGCTGCTGGGGGTGTAAGGATAACCGGCATAGCTTATGAGGATGCTGCGTGTAGACATGTGGGCGCACCCGGAATTTCGTACACTTTCGCACAGCGGCACTATTTTGTCAAGCGATAAAATTGTACAATATTGGGCATATTCCCAGCCCGGCCCGTTCAGCAAATTCGGATGGCGGCAATGCGGGAGTGGTTGACAAATCTCCTGCCTTCGAGCTAGGAAAAATAAATGATAATAATTGCTATTTTTTAGTGGAATTATTTTTGCACATGCGGTATGCTTTCGCAAAATTACGAATTACAACTGATTGTGCAGCATATGCTCTTTCATTGGGCGTTCCGACAAAAAGATAACGCGTACTGTTACCCTTTGAGGAGAACTTGAGCACAAAATCGGTAGCATCCCTGACACACCTCTTCTTTAGGCGCTTCCCCAATTTGTTCCAATGCCGCCGATTATGCGGATTATCGAGTTTCAAAACCACTGAAAGGATCGATGACAAACACACTCCGACGGCGCTTTGGCGTAGTCGGGCCGCTTTCTGCTGCGGTTGATGAATAGATAAGGTTAACGGTTCTCCAAGACAAGGAGGGGGGATAATGTCTATCTCATACAAGAACCGGATATGCTTCGTCGCAGCCGTCATTTCAGCCGTTCTTGTCCCGGCCATCGCTTCGGCTCAGGCCTTCAGAAATCCGCCGCAGGACGCGCGTGCGGCCGGCATGGGCAACGCTTTCACCGCGAGGGCCGACAACGCCTCCGCCGTATATTACAACCCCGCCGGCATAGCCTTCCTGGACAGCCCGATATCGGTCACCGGCAACATGAGCATCATCAATCCCCGTTACAAAAATACTACACAGGAGTTCAGGACGGAAAAGAAGGATTTCTACGTCCCCGACGGCTTCATCGCAACGAATCTCTTAAACAAATATATCTCGTTCGGTTATGGCGCATTTTCCGAATTCGGCCTCGGGAATACCTATCCCAAAGATTCTCCCGCCGCGCCCCTTTCATACCTGTCCTCGCTGCAAACGGTGGACAACAGGTTCACATGGGCCCTAAGACCGCCTAAGCCGTTCGACTGGACGGCGATCGCCGGCGGTTTCGATCTCCTATACGGCGAGACGCGCACGAAATCGACCGTCGATTTCGGCGCGCTGACGGGAGTCCCCACCGGCCAGATCGGCAGGACCCGGTTTACCGGCGACGGCCACGCATTCGGCTGGCACCTCGCCGCCCTCGCAAAGGCGAAAAAAATGCACTCTGCCGGCATAACATTCGCGAGCCAGATGGACATCAACGAGCATGGGAATTTCAGGCTTGGCGGTATCCCCTCCTCCATCTCTTCGATACCGGAGCTCTCTTTCCCCGCCACTTCCAAATTCGTCCTCCCTGCAAGGATCACGGCTGGTTACAACTTCAAGCCCGTTGACTGGTTCCAGGTGGAGTGCGACCTCACCTGGCTCAAGTTCAACAAGTTCAAGGACGTGGCGATCAACATAGACGACCCGACCGGGTTCATGCCGAGCCAGGTAATCAATTTTGACTTCCACAACAGTTGGGTCTGGGCTTTAGGCACCGAGCTTGGGCCGTTCAAGGGGTTCTCCATCAGGAGCGGTTGGTGCTACATACAGACCCCCGTGCCCGGGAGCGCGTTCAACTCGATGATCCCCGACAGCGACCGGGACGTCGCCACCGTGGGACTCGGGTACAAATACAAAAAGATATCGTTCGACGTCTGCTACGCCGCGATCGTCGTCAATAAAAGAAAAGTGAACAACTCCGTGGGATATCCCTTCACCTCGATCAACGGAACGTGGCAGGGCTTCATCAACCAGATCATGATGGGGGCCAGCTATGCGCTCTAGCGACATGGGACAGGCGCCATCCGCCGTCCGGAAGCCGCGGATCCTCGTCGTCGACGATGAGCTGGGTCCCCGGGAAAGCTTGCGGATGATCCTGAAGGACCAGTACGAGCTCATCCTCACCGATTGCGGGGAGGAGGGGGTCGAGAAAATGAAACAGGGCGATATCGACCTCGTCCTACTTGACCTCAAGATGAAGAAGATGAGCGGGATAGAGGCCCTCGAACAGATGAAGGCAATCGATCCCTCCGTCGGCGTGGTGATTCTGACGGGATACGGCACGCTCGAGACCGCACAAAAGGCCATCCGGCTCGGCGCCGCGGACTACGTGAGCAAACCGTTCGACGTCGCGGAGATCACGAAGACGGTGAAGGGCATCCTGGAAAAGCGGAGCGTGGGGGTCGAGAAGGAGCAGATGCTTGAAAGGCTCAAGATCCTGAACGGCGATCTCGAGGGACAGATCAACTCTTTCAAGAAGCTCATCTCCTCCCAAAAGCTCTACAGCTCGTTCTTCCATGAGATCTGCAACCCCCTGACCTCCATCCTCGGCTATGTCCAGATCCTACTCATGGAGATCGGGAAGAAAAAGGGATTCGCCGACGAAGACCGGGACCGCACGCAGAAATATCTTCAGATCATCGAGAACGAGCTCGACAGATGCCGCCTGCTCTTCAGGAGTTTTACGAACCTCGCCAAGAGCGGCAGGCAGAACTCAAAAACCTCAAGCCTGAAGATGGTGATCGAGGACACACTTATGCTTTTGAAACCCCAGATGGATCTCAAGGGCATACGTGTCGAAGAGCGCCTGGAGGCCCCCGCGTCGGAGCTCTTGTTTAGCGACGGTCAATTGAAGCAAGTGCTTCTCAACCTCTGCATCAACGCGATGCACGCCATGAGCAAGGGTGGTACCCTGACCGTGGGTGTGCGGCAGAACGGGGGGGGGGCGGTCGCGATCGAGGTACGAGATACGGACTGCGGGATGGAT